>NZ_LOQI01000015.1 GCF_001517915.1 Oceanivirga salmonicida
TATGTTACTTTCCATTACCTATATTATTCTCCCAAACATTCTCCAATAAATTCTAGTAACTCATCTTTACCAGTATTATTTAGTGATGAATGGAAAAATACATCTTCATTACTAAACTCTAATTTTTTTCTTATTTCTTTTAATTGTTTAAATCTTTGATTATTAGATAACTTATCATTTTTAGTAAAAATTATGTAATATTCTATGTTATAATGTTCTAGCCATTCTAACATTTGCATATCTTCTTGTGATGGTATTCTCCTAATATCTAATAAAAGAAATAGAATTTTATCTCTTTCACTTGTTAAGTAATTTTCAATAATTTTACCCCAATCTTTTTTTACAGCAATTGGTACTTTTGCAAATCCATAACCAGGTAAATCAACAAATAAAAAACTATTATTTATTTTGAAAAAGTTTACTAATTGAGTTCTACCAGGAGTTTTACTAGTTCTCGCTAAATTCTTTTTATTTGTCAAAGAATTTATTAAAGATGATTTACCAACATTAGATCTTCCTATAAATGCAAATTCTTTTTTTAAATTTTCAGGATACCCTTTTATATTTACTGCTGATATTACAAATTCTGCTTTTTGTATTCTCATTTTAAAACTCCTTTTCTATTTGTTCTCTTAATTTTTCAATACTATTTGAACTATCTATTATTATATCAGATTTTTCTTTTTTTATCTCAATATCAAATTGAGAATTTAAAATATTTTCTGCTTCTTTTATTGTTTTTTTATCTCTTTTTAAAATTCTTTCTAACTGTAACTGTCTAGGTGCATAGGCTAAAATTATTTTATCAAAATATTTTTCAAGATTTAATTCAAATAATAAAGGTACTTCAATAACTAAAATATCATCTTTATTATTTTTTATTATATTTATCATTTGATTAATAATTTTTTTGTGCATAATATTATTTAATATTTCAAGTTTATCTTTGTCAAAAAATACAATACTTGATAATTTTTTTCTATCAATTTTATTATCAGTAGTCAAAATATTTTTACTAATTTTTTTTAATATTTCATTTTTAATTTCTTTATTTTCTAATAATTCATGTGAAATATTATCTAAATCCACTACTTTAATATTTCTTTTTTTCAATTCATTTAATATAGTTGACTTCCCAGTTGCTATACCACCTGTTAATCCATATATCATTTCCATCTCCTAAAAAAAAAGCATTTCGCTTTTTTTAAAAATTACAGTCTTTTGTATGTTCGTGATGTAATTCATCGCATTTAACCATTTCTTCTAAATAATGTAGAACAAGATCTTTTGAATTAATTCCTACTGTCATCAAAAAATAG
Organism: Oceanivirga salmonicida; assembly: GCF_001517915.1. Taxonomy (NCBI): domain Bacteria; kingdom Fusobacteriati; phylum Fusobacteriota; class Fusobacteriia; order Fusobacteriales; family Leptotrichiaceae; genus Oceanivirga; species Oceanivirga salmonicida. The sequence goes on from NZ_LOQI01000015.1 coordinate 1,320, forward strand.
TTTGCTTCCCAAAGGGCTGAACCATTTAACATTATTCTTATTTTTTCATAATTATTTTTAATTTTTCTACTACTTGCACTTTTAAATGCATTTATAAACTTATATAGATTACTTGTTGGGTATGCTTCAAATTTAAAATGCATATGATCTTTACCAAAATGTACATCTTTAAAAATAATTTGATAATTTTCTGAAATATTTTTAAATGTTTCTGTTGCAAATTTTACAATTTCTTCTTCAAAAATAGGTGTTTTGTTTTTACTTACTAAGACTAATTCATAGTGAAGTGAAAAACTTGAATGATTGTGTTCTTTAATCAAAACTTCCTCCTAATATTGCAGTATAGAATATACCTTATGATTTTCTCCTATAACTTCTCTACCTTTTAAATCAACTAATTCTATTAAAAAGGCCAATTCATATACATTAGCTCCAGCTTTTTCAACTAAATTAACCATTGCCTTTGCAGTACCACCTGTTGCTAATAAATCATCAATTATTAATACTTTACTATTTTTTCCCAAAGCATCTTTATGAATTTCTAATACATTTTTACCATATTCTAATGAATATTCCTCTTTTAAAGTTTCAGCTGGTAATTTACCTATCTTTCTTGCTGGAACAAATCCTGCACCTATATTATAGGCTAATGCAGCACCAAATATAAAGCCACGAGCATCTGCACCTAAAACATAGTCTATTCCTTTATCTTTATATCTATTTGTGAAATCTGATATGATTAATTCTAAACCTTTTTTATCTTTTAATATAGTTGTTATATCTCTAAATAAAATTCCTTCACTTGGAAAATCAGGTATTGTTCTCATTAAATTTTTTAATATTTTAGTGTTTTCACTATTCATTTGCATTACCTCCTAAATTTAAAAGAATTATTTTTACTTTTTTTATTCTTTTATTTTCTGATTCTAAAACTCTTATTATATATTTTTTTTCGTTTATTTGATCATTTACTTTTGCAACCTTACCTAAATTATATTGAACATACCCTGATATAGTATCATATTCTTCAGAAACTGGTAGCATAATATCTATCTCATCATTTATTTCTTCTACAAGGGTTTCTCCTTGTATTTCAAATATATTATCTGCTATTTTTTTTATCTTATCTTCTTCTATATCGTATTCATCTCTAATTTCACCAACAATTTCTTCTAAAATATCTTCTATTGAAACTAAACCTGCTGTACCCCCATATTCATCAATAATTATAGCAATATGTTTTTGATTAGTTTTAAATTCCTCAAGTAATTTATAAATCATTTTAGTTTCAGGCACATAAAATGCTTTTTTCACATAGTTTGATATTTTTTCATTAGTATCAGCATTTAATATATCTTTTATATATAATATTCCTTTAATATTATCTATATTTTCCTCATATATAGGTATTCTAGAAAATCCTTGTGCAATAATTTCATCAAGTACATCTATTAATTTTTCGTTCATTTCTAATGCAAATATTGATGTTCTAGGTGTCATTATTTCTTTTACAGTGGTATCAATAAATTCAACCATATCATTTTTCATATTTTTAATATCTTCTTCATTAGAAGATTCATTAATTTCCATTAATTTCTTATTCATATTATGTATTTTTATGTATAAAAGTATAATTAGTATGATTAAAATAGCAATAATTATGAGGTAGTAATTCTCTTTCATTTTTTTATTTCTCCTTTTTTAATCGTACAATATATAGTACGACATTTCAAATAATTTTTCAATTATTATTTTTCTTCAAAAATTCATAAACCCTATCAACAGTATCTCTTGAAGTTCTAAATTGTACTATTATTTGGAAATCATGAAATAATCCAGAGATACTAACCATTTCTACTACTTTTAATTTATTAGCTAATATTAATGAATCATCATATAACACTTCTTCTTTTCCAACTTCTATGTATACTGGTGGAAAACCTGAGAAATCTCCATTTAACGGTGAAATATAAGGATGGGCTTTATCTTTTACATTTTTATAATAATCATTGTCTACTAATAATTTTTCAAATTCATAATTTTCGTCATATGGATTTCCAATAAGTATATCTTTTCCTTTATTTCTTATTCTACTATCTACACTAAATGTTATGTCTAAAAATGGCGAGTAAAGTATTATAGCATCTACTAATTCTTTTTTTTCATCTTTTCTTTTAAGTAATGTTGATAATACTAAATTTCCACCTGCCGAATCTCCTAACATTACTATATTTTTATATTTTGTTTTCAAATATTCTAAACCATTTTCTACATCAATGTTAGCTTCAGGATAAATACTTTTTGGTATTAATCCATAATTTACAAAAACTATATCATATTCATCGTTTACGTCTAACATATATGTAGCCATAGTTCTATATACATTAGATAATGGATAATAATATGCTCCACCATGTACCCAATATATTACCTTATCATTATTTTTATGTTTGGGTTTAAACACTTCAAATTTAGTATTTTTATATTCAAATGTCGAATATTCTGTTCTGCTATTACCTTTATACACTTCTTCATTATTAGCAATTTTACGTCCAATTTTTAGGACATTAATTTTAGGTATTATGTTAGTTTTATTTATAAAATTAATTCCTATTTTAGCCTCATTTTCTAAATTTATCATAGTACATGAAGTTGTACTTATAACTAGTAATGTAATGCTAATCAATATTTTTTTCATTTATATTCCTTTCAAATCCCTCAATTATATTTTCCATTAAACATGCTACTGTAACTGGACCTACTCCTCCCGGAACTGGTGTTATATATTTTACATTTTGATTGTCTATAAGTTTATCAAAAGCAATATCACCACATAATTTACCATTATTATCTCTATTAATTCCTACGTCTATTAGAGTAACTCCATTTTTAAATTTGTGTGTTTCATTTATTAAATTTTTATAACCAGCAGCAGCAATTATTATATCTGCATTTTTTATTTTGTCATCTATATTCTTAGTTTGCCTATGACATGTTTGCACAGTAGCAGACATATTAGTTAGCATCATTGATAATGGTTTTCCTACTATATTACTTCTGCCTATTATAACTACATCAGATCCTGCAATAGGTATATTATGTGTGTTAAGTATTTTTACAACAGCATTAGCAGTTGCTGGCTTTAAACCATCTTTACCTAATAACAATTTTCCTATATTATTTGGTGTAAAACCATCGACATCTTTTTCATCATCTATATATGAACAAATTTTAATTTGATCCATATGAGCTGGTAAAGGAAGTTGTACTAATATTCCATCTACTGTTTTATCATTATTAAATTTTTTTATTAAATCTATCAAATCATTTTCAGAAATATTTTCATCTAAAACTATTGTTTTTGGTTTTATACCTATTTTTTCACATGATTTTTCTTTATTTTTCACATATATTCTAGAAGCATAATTGTCTCCAACCATTATAACAACTAGCATTGCATCTCTTCCACTTTTTTTCACTAATTCATCATATTTGATTTTTAAATTTTCAATACAATCTTGTGCTATTTTTTTACCATCTATTTTCATTTCTTCTCCAATATTCTTTAATTACAATGTATTAAATTTATATACATATGCTACAAAATCAGCAAATTCTTTTTTAGAATAAATTTTATAACCCAAGTCATTAATGTTAGGTAAATATAAAGGATTTTCAGCACTTTTCACTTCAACATTATCGTTTAATACTGATAAATAAATCTCATCAAATATATAGTTTTTAAGGAAATATTTATATATAGAATATCCCCCACATACAAATATATTTTTATTTTTTAAAGATAACTTCTCAATTAAATCAGTAATATCTATACCGTCTTCCAAAATATAAACTTCTCTATCTTTTTTTATTAGGTTTAACGGAACATACTTTGCTGTATTAGAGCCAAATAAAACAATATTATTAGTTGTTAATGACTTAAAATACAAAAGTTCTTCTCTTACATTCCATAATAATCCATTTCCGTTTGGTTTTAAATCCCCTATCAAATTATCTTTTGTAACACAAACTACCATTTTTAATTTTTTATAATATTTTTTATCTATCATTAGATTGCTACCTCATATTTTATTTTTTCACCATATTCATAATTAATTATTTCAATATCTTCTGGTTTAAATTCAAAAATATTTGTAAAATTATTAATTTTAATTTTTGCTGGCGAATATGTATTACGATTAACTTGTTCTAATAATTTTTCATAATGTCTATCATATATATGTAAATTATGAATATTATATATAATATCTGCTGGTTCTAAATTGCATTCTAATGCTACTAGTTTATGTAAAATTGAATATTGAAATACATTGGCTACTAATCCAAGAGCAATATCACAACTTCTCTGTCTTACTTCAAGATATAACTTATTATTTATAATAGACCACTGAGTCAAATGTACACATGGAGTTAAAGCCATATCTTCTAAATCATTAGGAATCCATATCTCAGTCATTATTCTTCTACTATTAGGATTATTTTTTAATTCTCCTATAATATAGTCAAGTTGTGATTTGTATGAAAAAGTTTTTTTGGCAATTTGATAACCGTATGCTTTACCAATAGTACCATCATTTAATTTCCATTCATTCCAAAATTTACATCCTAATTTGTTTAATACATCTACATCATTGGATTGCATAATCCATATCCAGTATAATTCCCTTATTGGTGATTTACTTGGAGCAAATCGTGTAGTTATTAAATGTGCTTCATCAGTAGAATTATCTAACCTAAATTGATAACCTATATAACTTTTATAATGAGCAGGAGTTCCATCAGCGTATTTAGTTCTAACAAAACCGCTTGACCATACTCCTTTTTTTGCTACTATTTCTACAATTTCTTTATATATCAAGTCAAATTTTGATATCATATTATTTCACTCCATTATTTATTCATCTATTTATTTTCGTATTTTAATTTATTATATTTTCTCCAAAAATTAAGTTCTTGTAATTTTAATGAAAAATCAACTTCTACTGATGCAACATAGTCAGGTTTAACTATTTTATAACTAGTTAAATTTAAAATTGCTTTTATTCCAAATTTCATAAGTGTATCTGCTATTTTTTGAGCAACTTCTTTATTTACTGCTAATATTGCTTTCTCAATTTTTTCTTCTTTTAAAAATTGTTCCAATTTTTTGATATTTAATACTTCAATATTTAAATTAGGTATTTTAGTCCCAATTTTTTTAGGATCTTTATCAAATACTCCTACAATCTTAAAGCCTTTACCTAATACATCAGCATTGGCAGCCAACATAGAACCCATATTCCCGTAACCTATTATTACAAGTTTACTTTCTTCATCAATTACTAGAATATGTTCAATTATTTTTATTAACTTTTCTATATTATACCCTTTAGAACGTACACCAAATTCTCCAAAAGTAGACAAATCTTTTCTAACTTGTGATGAAGTGGTATTCATCTTATTTGCTAATTCTACTGAATTAACATTATCTTTTTCTTTTCTTATTTCATTTAAAATTCTTAGATATTTCGTTAATCTTGTAACCATTTTATCTGATATATCTTTTGAACTATATTTTATATCATTAATCATTTAAATCATCTCCAACACATATTTTTCTTCCATTTATTAAATCTATTCCAGATTGTATTTTTTTACCTTCCATTTGAATAGTTTTTAATAATAAAGCTCCATTTTTACAAGATATTATAGGTCCATTTTTTGTAAATTCTACAACTTTCCCAATACTATCATACATAGTTTCAATTTTTTTACTTTCATATATTTTTACTCTACTGCCATTTAATATTGTATATGCACATGGCTTAGGATTTAAAGCCCTTATTAAGTTAAAAATATCTTCTTTATTATTATTCCAATTAATTTTAGTCTGTTCTTTCGTTATTGGTTTTACAATTGTTGCAAGACTATCATCTTGTTTTGTTCTAGTTTCAGTACCTAAAATTAGTTTATCTATTGCCGTTTTTAAAACCATAGGTGCTATTTCAGATAATTTATTAGTCAAAGTTTGTAAATTATCTTCTTCTAAAATTTCAACTTCTGCTTTTTCTAACATATCTCCTGTATCTAAACCAGCATCTATCATCATTATTGTAACACCTGTTTTAGTATCTCCATTTAGTAAAGCATTATGTATAGGTGATGCTCCCCTATATTTAGGTAATAATGATGAATGAACATTTATTATTCCTAGTTTAGGTATATCAATGATTGATTTTGGTATAATTTTACCATAAGCAGCAACCACTATTAAATCTGGCTCTAATTCAATTAGTTTATCTATCACTTCTTTACTTCGTATATTTTTTTCTTGTATACATTCTATATTGTTTTCAATAGCATATTGCTTAACCGGTGAATATATAATCTTATTTCCCCTTGAATTTAATTTATCTTCTTTAGTAAATATTGCTAATAAATTTGTATTTTTATGAACATATTCCAAAGAACTTAATGCAAATTCGGGTGTTCCCATAAATATTGTTTTTATCATGACTCACCTAAAACTTTCTTGGTCTTGAATTTTTTTTAAGTAATGCCAATTTTTTTCTTATTAAATTCTTATTTAATGGCGAAATTCTATCTATAAACATCATTCCATTTATATGATCATTTTCATGTTGAAAAGCCTTAGCCCATAAACCTTCTAAAACTTCTTCTACAACATTGGCATTTTCATCTAAATATCTTACTCTTATTTTATCTGGTCTAGGGACTTTTTTGTATATACCCGGTATAGATAAACAACCTTCATCCATTTCAACATCTTCTGATAATACTTCTAATATTTCTGGATTTATACATTTTTTAATTATTTCATCTATTTCTATTACAAAGTATCTTCTATCAATAGCAACTTGGTTTGATGCTAATCCTATTCCATTAGCAAGCCGCATAGTTTTTACCATCTCATCTAATGTAACTCTCAAATCATCATTTATTTCCTCAATTTCTAATTTTGTTGAAACCGTTCTTAATATTTTTTCTTCATAAACCTGTATATCCAATTTTATCCCCCTTTATATTATTGTTGTTGGATCAACATCAACTAATAATTTTGTTCCATTATTTAATTTTAATTCATTTATTATGTTTACTAAATTTTGCTTTACCTTTCTTTCATTTTCTTTAATAAAGAAAATATTTATAATTTTTCTATATCTTTCAGATACTTTATAAATGTATGCATCTGCGACGTCATATATAGTAGCAATATTAGATATTTTTTTAAGTATTTGATTATATAATATTATAGATTGTGTTGTAAGTCTAGTCTCATTTTTATCAGATAATATAATTTTTATGTTTTTACTATATGGCGGAAAATTTAAAGCTTCTCTATATTTCATTTGCTTACTGTATATATACTTATAATCATTTGAAATAATAGATTTTATTAAATCAGAATTAGTATTAAAAGTTTGTATTAATACTTCTCCTTTTTTTTGGGCTCTACCTGCTCTACCTGATGCTTGTGTTATTAACTGATAAGTTTTTTCTTGTATTTTATAATCTGCAATAGCCGACATTTGATCTGCATTTATTATGCAAACTAATGTAACGTTAGGAAAATGAAATCCTTTTGCTATCATACTAGTACCTATTAAAATATCGTATTTTTTATCTAAAAATTCATTATATGCTTTTATTATTTTATTATTTGTATTCATAGTATCAGAATCCATTCTAAGAATTCTGTTTTCATCAAATAATTCACATATTTGTTCCTCTAATTTTTCTATACCATAACCTATTTTTTCAATGTTACTGCTAGAACATTTTGAACATATATTTTTAAAATTATAAGTATTTTCACATTGATTACATTTTAAAATATTCTTTTTTGAATAATACGTTAATTTATATGTACAATTTAAACATTCCATAATGAAACTACAATCCATACATTTTACTATAGTAGAATACGCTTTTCTATTAAGTAATATCAAAACTTGTTCATTTTTTTCAATTTTAGATTTTATTTCATCTATCAATGGCTTAGTTAAATAAGTATTTTCATTATTTAAATCTATTAATTTAAATGTTGGCAAACTTGCACCACTATATCTATTCTCTAATATATGTTCTTTAATTAATCCTTTTTGAACTTGATAATATGTTTCAAATGATGGTGTAGCACTACCAAGTATCAACTTTGAATTTTCTATCATGCATCTTTTTATTGCAACATTTTTTATATGATATCTTGGTCTGTTTTCTTGTTTATAAGTATTTTCCTGTTCTTCATCAATAATAATATATGCTAAATCTTTCATTTTAGTAAATATTGCTGATCTAGTTCCTAATAATAATTTTCTATTTCCCAGTTCTAAATCCATAATATATTGCTTTTTCATTTTAGCAGATAATTTACTATGCCATATTGCTATTACATCACCAAACATATCCTCTAATTTATTTAAAAATTGAGGTGTTAATGATATTTCAGGAACTAAAAATATACAAGATTTACCTTCATTTATTGCTTTTCGTATTAATTCAATGTATACTATTGTCTTTCCACTACCTGTAATTCCTCTTATTAAATGAAATTTATCATTTGAATTTTCTATATCTCTAACTAAATTTTCTTGTTCACTATTTAATGTATATTTACTTTCATATTTTTTCGCTTCTTTAACTTCAATATTAATATCATCACTAAATTTATTTTGTTCTATCAATGGTATTAAACTTGAATATGGTTCTAAATAATATTCATGAACAAATTTAACAAGTTGAAATAAATTATCATCAAGTTTTTCATCTAAAACTTCTATAATTTCTTTTATTTCAAAGTTAGATTTAAAATTTTGTGATTTTGATACTACTATTCCTTTTGTCTTTTTATTTGCAAAATCTACTAAACAATATGTACCAAGTTTAATATCTTCATTAGATTTATAAGTAAAACTTACACTTCTTTTTCCAATTTGTAGATTATAGTACATATTTTAACTCCTATCTTAATTCAAGTTTTATTTTAGTATTTTCATCTATTTTTGTTCCTTTTTCAATGTTTTGATTTATAACATTTCCACTACCTGTATATTCAATATTAAATTTATCAAAAGGATTAATATTAATTAAATCTTTTAAACTAATACCAACTAAATCAGGCATTACATTATTTTCAAAATCAATTTTTGCATTATTTATTTTTTCAATATCTGCATTTACTCTTTTTGCTTTTTTTATAATGTTATTTTTTACTTCATTTGTTTGTTCTTTTGGTGCAATAAAATCAGGTTTTATTCCTTTATATTTTATTAATTTTTGTAATATTTCTCTTGCTGGTGGAAGTGCTACTGCTGCACCATAATATGCTCCATGTGGTTCATTTACAGTTATAAGTATTGAATACTTTGGATTATCAGCAGGTAAGAATGCAAAAAATGATGAAAAATATTTACCTTTTTGATATCCACCAGGTCCTGCTTTTTGTGCAGTTCCTGTTTTACCACCTATAGTGTAACCTGGTATAGCAACTTTTCTACCTGTTCCAGTAAGTACAACGCCTTCTAACATTTTTCTTATCTTAGCAGAAATTCTTTCATCTATAGCTTGTGTTACTACTTCAACTTTATTTTCTTTTATTATATTCCCACTTTTATCAGTAATCTTATTTACTAAATGTGGTTTTAATAATTTACCACCATTTATTGTAGTATTTAATGCATTTAACATTTGCATTTGTGTCATAGATATACCTTGACCAAATGATACGTTAGATTTTCTTACTTCACTAAATGATTTTAATGGGAATAGTTTACTTGTACTTTCGAAATAAGTGTCAATTCCAGTTTTAGAATTAAATCCAAATTTTAGCAAATAATCATAAAATACTGAATTATCTAACATTGCTCCTATTTTAACTAAGGCTACATTCCCTGAACTAGCTATTACTTGTGATAATGTTAAATCACCTTTAGTTGTTGAATCATGATCATGTATTATTCTATCTCTAACCTTTATAAAACCATCAGAATGAATTATTGTATTTTCATTTATCAAACCTTCTTGTAATGCAGCGGCTACTGTAATTGGTTTAAATATTGAACCTGGCTCAAATAAATCAGTAATATTTCTATTTTTTATATCTGCTTTATTATCTGAATATGGATATGAACCCATTGCAATTATATTTCCAGTTTGTGATTCCATTAATATACCCATAACAGATACAGGTGAATATTGTTCATATGTTTTTTGTAGTACGTCATCTAATGCAAATTGCATTACAGTATCTATATTTAAATGTATATCGTTACCTGCTTCACTTTCTTTTAATATCTCACTATCAATTAAATATGGTAATGTTGCTCTTTTTAATTCTTCAGTATTTACTGCTGGTAAAAATACTCTTTTAATACCGTCAGTCCCTTTTAAATATTCGTCATAATATTTTTCTAATCCATAAACTGCTTCTGTTTCGCTATTAAGATAACCAATTATATTTTGAAAATCTTTACCTTCTGTTAAATATCTTTTTGATATAGTTTCAAAAAATATCCATTTATTTCTACTAACTTTTCTATATGAATTCATCAATATATTTTTAGAATTTAAATCTATTTCTTCTTTAATAGATAATAATCTCTTATTTTTCTCTTTCTTTTCCAAGATTTGAGATTTTAAAGTTTCTTTATCTATACTTAAATGTTCTTTTAATAATTCTACTGCTTCATCTACCTTATCATCAGGTATATTTATTGGGTCTAGTAATATAGCATATTTTTCTATATCAAATGCCAATTTTTGCTTATCTGATGATATTATACTACCCCGTTTAGCGTGAATACTTTTATTTTCATATTTATATTTTTCAACTGTTTTTTGCGCATTTGAATAATCAATAATTTGGTATTTAAATAATGTTAAAATATAAAATAACATAGCAAATAGTATTGCTAATATATATATTGCCAATATTGTATTTACCTTTATTAATTGTGCAAAAAATTTCAAATATCTTTTTATCATTTTTGTATTTCCTTATTAATTAAATCTGTTACTAACTTAGGATTTGCTTTTCCTTTTGATAATTTCATAGCTTGTCCCATTAAATGTTTCATTGCTCTATCACGACCATTTTTAAGATCAAGCACTGCTTCTGGATTTTCAGACAATACTTTTTTTACTAGTTCTTCTATAAATCCTGTATCTGTAACTTGTACTAAATTATTATCTTTAACTATTTTTTCAGGATTATCTGCATTAGTTAACATTATACTAAATACTTCCTTTGCTATTTTTGAACTAATTGTATTATTTTCAATTAACATTATTAACTTAGCCAATCTATCAGCACTAATATTAAAATCGTCAATATTTTCATTTTTTTCTTTTAATACTCTCAATACTTCTGTTAATATCCAATTACATGCTAATCTTGGATTATTTGTAAGATTTACAACTTTTTCAAAATAGTTCGAAAGTTCTAATTCACTTACCAAAGATTTTGCTTCTAATTCAGGTATATTATATTCATTTATAAACCTAATTAATTTTTCATCAGCAAATTCTGGCATAGATTCTTTCATTTTTTCTAATCTTTCATCTGTGATTATAACTGCAGGTAAATCAGGGTCTGGGAAATATCTATAATCCATTGCATCTTCTTTAGAACGCATAACTCTTGTTACACCATTTTCTTCATCCCATAATCTAGTTTCTTGAACTATACGACCACCTTGTTCTAAAACTTCTATTTGTCTATTTATCTCATATTCTATTGCTTTGACTACTGCTTTAAATGAGTTTAAATTCTTTGTTTCTGTTCTAGTCCCTAATTTAGTTTCCCCTTTTTTTCTAACTGAAACATTAGCATCACATCTAAGTGAACCTAGTTCCATACTAACATCACTTGCTTTTGTATATTTTATTCTTTCTTTTAATGCATTAAGATATGCATATGCTTGTTCTGAATTTTGTATTACTGGTCTAGTTATTATTTCTAATAAAGGCATTGATGCTCTATTAAAATTTAATAAACTTTCATTAGTAGTATGTATGCTTTTAGCAGTATCTTCTTCTATTTGTATTCTTTCTATCTCAACATTAAATTGCTTACCACTATTAGTAACTACTTCTAATTTCCCATTTTGAGCATATGGTTTATAAAATTGTGTAATTTGATAATTTTTAGGTGAATCAGGGTAGAAATAATTTTTTCTATCAAAATAACTCACTTTATTTATTTCGCAACCTAATGCTAGGGCTGCTTTAATTGCATAATTTAATACTTCATCATTTAACTTAGGTAATGCTCCAGGTTCTCCAATAGATGTAGGTGTTATACAAGTATTTGGATCTTCTAAATCATAATTAGCACTAGCACTACACCATATCTTAGATTTAGTTTTTAATTGTATATGTACCTCTAAACCTATCACTGATTCATAATTCATTTTATTAATCTCCTTTAAAATTCTGGATATATAAATTCTCCTCTTATTTTTTCATATTTATTTGCAACATTTAAAATTAAATCTTCTCTAAAATAGTTTCCTATTAACTGCATTCCAACAGGAAGTCCATCTACTTTTGAAATAGGGACTGATATAGCAGGTAATCCCGCTAAACTTATGGAAACAGTATATATATCTGATAAATACATAGCAATAGGATCTTTAATTTTATCACCTTTTTTAAAAGCAACAAATGGCGAAGTTGGTGTTAATATTAAATCAACTTCATTTAATGCATTAACAAAATCTTCTTTTATCAATCTTCTAACCTGTGATGCCTTTTTATAATATGCATCATAAAAACCAGAACATAAAACATAATTACCTATCATTATTCTTCTTTTTACTTCTGCTCCAAAACCTTTACTTCTACTTTCAACATACATATCTTCAACATTTTCACTATTTTTTCTTATTCCATATCTTACTCCATCAAATCTTGCTAAATTAGATGCTGCTTCAGCTGATGAGATAATATAATAAGTTGAGATTGCATATTTTGTATGTTTTAAATTAATTTTTTTGAATTTGACTCCTAATTTTTTTAAATTTTCTATTGCTAATTCTATACTTTCTTTAATTTTAATATCTAAATCTTCTGTGAAATATTCTTCAGGTAATCCTATTACTAAATCTTTTATATCTTTATCTAGTAAATTAGTATACTCTGGTACAGGCATATTAGAACTAGTTGCATCTAATTCATCGTAACCTGCTATTATTTCTAGTAATGCTGCAATATCAGCAGAATTTCTAGCAAGTATTCCTATTTGATCTAATGATGATCCAAAAGCCATAAGACCATATCTAGATACTCTACCGTAAGTAGGCTTTAGACCAACTGTTCCACAAAGTGCTGCTGGTTGTCTAACACTACCACCAGTATCAGATCCAAGTGCAATAAAGGCTTCCTTTGCAGCAATCATAGCACTACTTCCGCCACTAGAACCACCAGGTATTCTATCTAAATCAAATGGATTAGATACTTGCTTTATACTTGAATTTTCATTAGATGACCCCATAGCAAATTCGTCCATATTGGCTTTACCAAATGGAATTATACCTGCTTCTTTCATTTTCTTTACTACAGTTGCATCATAAGTTCCTACATAATTTGATAATATTTTAGAAGCTGCTGTTGTTTTATCACCTTTTGATACTATATTATCTTTAAGAACTACTGGCACACCATATAATTTTGATATGTTTTTATCTGTTATTAATTTTGCTTGTTCCAAGGCTTTATCTAAATTATAATCAACATAAGCACCAATCTTATTATCAATACTTTCAATTCTATCAACTAACGCAGTTAAAACTTCTTCTTTTGATAAAGTTCCTTCTTTTATTTTCGCGGCTATTTCTAGTGCTGAATAATCATATATGTTCACTTTATTTTCTCCCCTTTAAATTAACCTACTATTTTAGGTAATATTATAAAATCTTCATCTTTTTCAGGTGCATTACTTAAAAAATCTTTTTTATCTACTGTATTTTTTACATTATCTATTCTTGTAACATCAGTTATTTCATTTATGCTATATAAAGGCTCTACATTAGTTACATCCACTTCATTTAAGTTTTCAATATGTGATAATATTTTATTCATAGACTCATTTATATTTTTTAATTCTTCATCATCAAATTTTAATTTAGATAATTTTGCAATTTTTAAAGTTTCTTCTCTACTAATCATAATATTAAACCTTTCTATAAACTTTTCAAGTATTTTATTTCATCTACAGTAAGTTGTCTATATTTACCAACTTCTAGTGAACCTAATACTAATTCTCCAATTTTTACTCTTTTTAATGATTTTACATTATATCCTAGTATTTCTACCATTTTTCTAATTTGTCTATTTTTACCTTCAAATATTGCTATTCTAATTTCAGTTTTTGCTAATTTTTTAACTTTACAAGGTGCAGTTCTATAACCATCTACGAATACACCATTTCTTATTATTTCCATGTGTTCTTCTGTCATTTCCTTATCAAGTCTTGCTATATAACTTTTATATAGTTTCTTACTTGGATGCATAATATGGTTATATAAATCTCCATCATTACTAATTATTATAAGTCCTTCTGTCATATAATCTAATCTACCATATGTAAATAGTCTCTTGTTTGATTTAATTAGTGATATCGCCGTTGTTCTACCAAATTTATCATCACTAGAACATATTACCCTTGTTGGTTTATTTAAGATATAATATTCAAATTGATTATTTTTATATTTTATCTTTTCTCCATCTAATCTAACTATATCAGTTTCAGTAACTATATCACCTTTTACAGCAATTCTATTATTGATATTTACTCTTCCACTTTCTATTAATTCATCTGCTTTTCTTCTCGAACAAAAACCTGATAATGCAATATATTTATTAATTCTCATCTATATCATTTTCACTTTCTAATTTATTTAATGAACTTAGCCATTGTGCTTTATCTAAGTTCATTAGTTCTTCTCTATTTTCTAATCCAATATAACCATAAAAATTCTCTGTAACCTCATATAACTTAGGATTTCCAACAGATTTTCTTCTTTCATTTGAAACAATTAATTTCTTTTCTAATAATAATTGTACACTACTGTCAACACTTACACCTTTAATATCTTCTATCTCAGATTTAGTCATAGGTCCTTTAAAGGCTATGATAGTAAGAGTTTCCATACTAGATTTACTTAATTTTTTAACTCTAACACTAGGATTAAAAAATTTAGTTATTACTTCTCCATACTTTGGATTAGTTACTATACTTACAAACCCATTTTTTATTATTATATTTAATGCTTCATCTTTTTTTTCTTCTTGCAATTCTTTTAATATATCTCTAAATTCATCATTAGAAATGTTATAAAATTCTGTAAATTCTGTGATAGGTATACTTTTATCACTCATAAACAGTAATGCTTCTATTTCCTTTTTCATTTTAATACTCCACATGATCAGACATAATTAAATCTTTATATTTTTCAGTATCTTCTAAAATTTTAGCAATACCATTTATAACTGCATGTATTGCATTTTCAGAAACAGTAACTTTTAATTTAAATTCTTCTTCAATTCTCTTTTTAAGTATTCTTATATTTGCTCCACCACCTGCTAAAAATATTCCAGTTTCGTATATATCTGCAGATATTTCAGGTTCTATATCCTCTAATGCTAACTTAATATTATCTATTATTGCATTTATTTTATTTGAAATTGCAATATCAACCTGTGTTCCCACTATTTCAATAGATCTAGGTAAAGAATTTTGTGTTCCTATTCCCCTTATCTCAAATTGTTCTTTCTCATTTTGCGAACTATTTGCCTTAATTTTTAAAAGTTCTGCTGTCTTAATTCCTACTAATATACTATATTGCTCTTTTATGAATTCAACTATATCTTGATCTAAATGGTCTCCTGCAACCCTAATTGATCTAGATATAGAAGAACCCCCTGAAGATATGAAGGAAATTTCAGTTGTTCCTGCACCTACATTAACTATTAAATGCCCTTTTGGTTGAAAAATATCTATTCCAGCACCAATAGCAGCTACTATTGGTTCTTCAACTAAATATACTTCTTTTGCTCCTGCATCTAAAACTACATTAAATACAGAACGTCTTTCAACCTGTGTTACTCCACTAGGTACACATACTATAACTTTATCAGGACTTTCATTCTCTTCACTAATTCTTTCAAAAAATTCTTCTAGCATTACTAATACTGCTTCATAATTTGAAATTACTCCATCTTTTAAAGGTCTTATTATATCTATATATTTTGGAACTCTTCCCGATATTTTTTTAGCTTCTTCTCCTGCTTTATCTAATTTATCCGTTCTATTATTTTTTGCAATATATGTTGGTTCATCAAGTACTATTCCTTTATCTCTAACGTATATTACAGTATTTGCAGTTCCTAAATCTATTCCAACTTCTTTTAAAGTTCTATTTTTAAATAAAGATTTTTTTAAGTTTTTTAATATTTTCATTTTGTTCTCCTTATAAATTTGTTTTATAACCATTTTCATCTAAAATTCCATTTTCTTTTAATGACTGGAATAAATTTTTTGCCCTATTAAATCCTAATTTTAGATTAATTTGTAACATATTAATTGATACTCTATCTTCTGCTTCATCAACTAATTCTATTGCTCTTTGGTATAATGGATCTTGAAGATTTTCTTCTTCATCTTTTGGTGTTAATATGTCCATATTATATTCCACTTTTTTATTAGTTTTTAATAAAGCAGTTAAATTTTGAACTTCATCATCAGATATAAATGCTCCTTGTATTCTCTCTAATTTTGATTGCCCATTTTCTAATATCAACATATCTCCCATACCTAATAATTTCTCTGCTCCTGGTTGATCAATTATAGTTCTTGAATCTATTTGTGATCTTAGTGCAAATGATATTCTACTAGGTAAATTGGCTTTTATCATACCAGTTATTACATCAGTTGATGGTCTTTGTGTTGCAACTATTAAATGTATTCCAACTGCTCTTGCTTTTTGTGCAATACGGGCAATAGAAACTTCAACACTATTGGCTGAAACCATCATTAAATCGGCTAACTCATCTATTATTACAACTATATATGGCATTTTACTAGTTGGCATAAGTTTATTATATTGTTTTATACCCCTAACACCTATTTCTGCTAATTTCTTATATCTCTCATCCATTTCAACGACTGCCCATTTAAGTGCTATTGCTGCTTGCTCTGGATTTATTATTACAGGTACTAATAAATGTGGTATACCATTATATGGCATAAGTTCTACCATCTTAGGATCTATTAATATAAACTTAACTTCATCATCAGTTTTTTTAGATATTAAAGTTGAAATTATAGTATTAATTGCAACACTTTTTCCTGAACCTGTTTGTCCTGCTATTAATAAATGCGGCATTTTTGCTATATCAATTATTTTATCTTTTCCTATTATATCTTTACCTAATACTACTCCTAAATCTCCTTTATCAAGTTCATCACTATGTATTAAATTAGAAAAATATACAGTTTCTTTTATTTTATTTGGTGTTTCTATTCCAATAGTATTTTTACCTGGTATAGGTGCTTCAAATCTAACGCTATGAGCTGATAAACACATACTAATTTCATCAGCCAAAGAAGTAACTTTTTTTACTCTTGTTCCTGATGGTATAGTAATTTCATAACGAGTAATAGTAGGTCCAGTAGCATAATCTACAACTTTAGCATCTACCCCATAATCTGCTAAAACTTTTTCTAGTTTTTCTATATTTTCGTTTATATATTTTAGCATTTCTTCTTTTTCAACTTGATCCATTTTTTTGTATGTAAATACTTCATTAATAGATTTTTTTAATTCTTCTCTTTCTAAAATTTTATTATTTCCTGTATTTTCAGTTTTAATTTCATTTACAGGTTTTATAATATTAGGTTCAACTTCTTTTTCAATATGAACTTCTTTTTTTTCAACTTCTACATTAAATTTAGTATTATCTATTTTAATTTCTTTTTTAGAAATAATTTCTTCTTTATTTTCTTCTTCAATTTCTTTATCAAGTTCTAGTTGTCTTTTTCTTAATGCTTCTTCTTCTTTTGTTCTATTAATATGTTTTACATATTCATCCCATTGCTTTTTCTTTTCTTCAAAATCATTTTCAGAATAATATTCAGTTTTATCAAATAATCCTGTCTTAGGTTTTTCTGCTAACTTAGTATTTAATTTTTCTTTTGAAATATTAACAAACATATTTTTCAAATTTTCTTCTTTTTGTCTTTCTGCTCTTCTTCTTTCTTCTTCTTCTATTTTTCTTTTTGCTTCTAATAATTGTTTTTTCTTAATATATTCTTCACTAGAATAATAATTATATGTAGATTTAATAATTATATGCAACATTTTTATAGGTCTTATAAATACTATTATTAAAAGTATTATAGATAGCATCAATATTAAGTATTGATATTCAATGCTATTATTAAAGTTATATAATGGTATAGAAGATAATGCACCTACTAAACCTGCACCTTTACCATCAAAAGCATTTTCAATTAAACCTCTTCCAGATTCAACCATGCCATTTACATTATCGGTTCTAACTACACTTATTGTTTTATATGAAGACATCAATACAAAAAACATTAAATATGTAAAACCTTTTTTAAATCCTATTTTTAATTTATAAAAATATGAAAAACTTAAAATTAATAATGTTACTATTAATACATATAACATACTTCCAAATAATAACTGCGTATATGTGTATAATTTATATAATAATTCATTTATAGTTGATTTATTTACTATAAAATGCTCTTCAAATATTGAAATATATATAATTATACTTGAAAAAACTAGCAGTATAATTGCCTTAATTATTTCAAAAAACCTAGTGTTTTCTCTTTCTTTTATTCTTTTTTCCATTTTTGATATTTTCTTCTTCATTTTTAACCCCTAAATACATAATTTTACTACAATATCATACCATAAAAATGAAAAAATTTAAAGTTATAACTTATTTAATTTAAAATAAAAACTACCACATGGTAGTGATAGTTTTATTTTTTTCTATATTGTATATACATTACTGATACAAAATGTGTTATTAACATGTATGCCACTGTTACGACATATAACTTGGTAGAGTTTACATATTTCAATATTTGCAGTGTCAGTGATATTAAACATGCTATAATATCTATTATTATTACTACATATGTTACCCTAGCTGCTAATAAATTCATTTCATTCCAATTCTTAATATTTTTTTTAGAATAAATTGTTCTAAAACCTCCTTTTGGTGGTATAACTTTGTCAGTAGCTGCTTTTTTATAACTTCTATAATAAATTATAAGAGCAATTGGTATAATTAATTGTATTAATGCATTTCTTAATAATTCGTTCATCTTATCTCCTAATTTTTTAAAATATAGCCTGCTCCCCTAATAGTATTAATTAATTTCACACTATTATCTTTATTTATTTTTTTTCTTAAATTATTTATGTAAACATCCACTATATTACTGTTAAATCCATAACCAAAATTCCAAATATTTTGTATAATTTTATCTCTGCTTAATAATTTATTTTTATTTTTCAAAAAATATTCAAGTAATAAAAATTCTTTATTAGTTAATTTAATTTCAATATTGCCACGCTTTACTTCTCTTGTATCTATATTTAAAACTAAATTGTCAATTTTAAAAATATTATCTGTATTATAACTGTATCTATTAATAATTTTTTCTATTGCTTTTATTTTAAAACCTAATTCATCTATTCCTAATTTTTGGTTGTATAAATCATCTATTCCCTGATAATACTTATTAATTCTATTTTCAAATGATAAGTTATTGTATATACCTAATATGTATGCTCTATCATTTGATAATCTAATTTTATTTATAATATCTTTTGAATCTAATAAATAATCTAAATGAAGTATTATCAATTTTGAATTATAATGCAATATTTTTTCTTCATCATTTACACTATCAAATGTATATTTTAGTTTAAAAAACATTTTAGTATATTTTTTTAATATTTTTTCGTCTTTTGTGTATAATAATATTTTCAAACATATACTCCTATTTACTTAATATATTACTCCATTCAGCCACTTTATCTTTAAAGTTATCTAAAAATTCTTCACTCTTAACACCACTTATTACTATTTTATTTATTCTATCTCCTACTGTTAAACTATTAACTGTAATTAAGTCATCAGTGCTTTTTAATGAACCAAATATAGTGTATGAACCATTAAGTCCTGTCATAGGTATTTTTGTTATAAAGAATTGTGAACTACTTGTATTTGGACCTGCATTAGCCATTGCTAACATTCCTTCAGTTGTGAATTTTAAATAACCGTCAAACTCATCTTTAATTGTATAACCTGTTCCACCTGTACCATTACCTAGCGGATCTCCACCTTGTACTACTTCTGCTTCTACTCTATGAAATGATAAGTTATCATAGAAACCATTTTGTGCTAAAAATACGAAGTTAGCAACTGTCTCAGGTGCTGCTTCTGGATAAAGGAATAAATTAATATCACCTTTATTAGTTATAATTTGTGCTTCTAATTTATATGCTTCAAATTTTTGAAATTCTTTTCCTTTTTTTGTTAAATTTGTACATGATACCGCTAATAATAAAATTATTATTAAATTTAAAATCTTTTTCATTATCTTCCTCTACTTTCTAAATCAATTTGATATTCAACATTTATTATTTTATTAAAGTCATAATGATATATATTAAAGTTAAAATCTTTTACTTCTAACTCTAATTTATCTTTATAAAAACTTTTACCTGATACAATTTTATCAAATATCACTAATAATAATATGTTTTCAGATTCACCTTGAACAGCTTCAACAAATTTTACCATTCGTTTAGGATGAATACCTAAAGCTGTTTTCAATGCACCTTCGAACGCTTCTTCACTAATTGTTACCTCATATAATCTATAAAGAACTTCAGGCATTACGATTCCAAATAATATTTTAGCTTGACTATTGCTTATATTTTTAAACTTTATAATTGCCATATACTATTTATACCCCATTTCTTCTATAAATTTCTTATTTTTTCGCCAATTTTTTTTGACTTTTACCCATAATTGTAAATTAACTTTTAAATTAATTAGTTCTTCTATTTCTTTTCTAGATTCTATACCAATTTTTTTAATAAGGCTTCCATTTTCTCCAATTATTATTCCTTTTTGTGAATTTCTTTCAACATATATTGTTACGTCATAATGTCTTATAGTTGATTTAGTATTAACATTGGTTATTTCCACCACAACACTATGCGGTATTTCATCTCTAGTACTTAATAATATTTTTTCCCTTATAACTTCAACAACTATTCTGTTTACAGGCATATCCGTATAATAATCTTCAGGGTAAAACCACATGTCAGATTTAAAATATTTTTTAGTCTCATCATATATTTTATGAATACCTATACCATATTCTGCTGTCATAGTTATTATATTATCAAATTCCCCTAATTTCTCAGATACTTCCTTTTTCTTTGTTTCAATGTCATTATCTGTCATTTTATCAATTTTATTGATTATAATAATACAAGGGGTTGAACTAACTTGTCTTATATTTTCTGCTACAAACATATCTCCAGTTGAAATTTCTTGTGTTCCATCTAAAATAAATAATATAACATCAGATTCTTCTAAGGTTTTTAAAGCAGTTTGTGTCATAAATTTTCCAAGTAAATTTCTTGGTTTATGTATACCTGGTGTATCAAGAAATATATACTGTGTATCATTTATATTTGTAATTCCTCTTATTTGTTCTCTTGTTGTCCCAGATTTATCTGAAACTATTGCTAATTTCTCTTTTATTAATTTATTCATTAAAGTTGATTTACCAACATTTGGTCTACCAACTAATGATATATATCCTGCTTTCATACAATTCACCTAATACTTAAATGTATCATAATATACATCTTCTTTCTCAATAGGCTCAGTTCCAGAAATAAATAGTGCTTCACTTGAATTAACTCCATCTGTATCTAAAAAACCATTGTGTAAATCTATAACTCTTTCTACATATCTTCTATCGACTATTCCATCAATAATATAATCAAAATTCGTTACATTATAGTTAGGTAAATTTACAACAGCCTGCATATAATTTTTCCAAATAGGTACTGCTAATCTTGAACCAGACATACCTGCACCCATACTCTTATTATCATCATTACCAACATAAACTACTGTTACTAAATTAGGTGTATAACCTGTAAACCATGCAGTTACATAAGAACTTGTTGTACCAGTTTTTCCTGCCATAGGTATAAGATTTCCATTTTTATATACTTTACCACCTCTTGCTGTACCATTTTCAACAACTTTCCCAAGCATATATGTTAACAGTGCTACACTATCAGTATCGTAAATTTTTTCTTTTTTATCATCTGCTTCATATATTACTTCTCCATATTTATTTTCTATTTTATAAACAAATTTAGGCTCTATTTTATAACCACCATTTGATAATGGAATATAAAATCTTGCTAAATCAATAGGAGTTGTAGTTATAGAACCTAGTGATAAAGTTAAATCATTAGGAAAATCCTCTGTTTTAACACCAGAATCAAACCACAATTTCTTAATATCTTTTATATTAAGCATATTCATTATTTTTACTGCTGCTATGTTATTTGATACTTGCATTGCTTTTAGCATAGTAATATTTGCTGTAAATCTTCCACCATAATTTCTTGGATGCCATCTACCAAAACTACTTGGTGAATCTTCTAATACTAAATTCATGGGATAACCCTTTTTAAATGCTTCTAAATATACTACCGGTTTAAATACTGACCCAGCTTGTTTTCTAGCATATAAGGCTCTATTAAAGTCTCCCTTTCTAAAATTTTTACCCCCAACTATTGCTTTTACAAATCCATTATTAGAATCTATTGAAATTAAAGATGCTTGTAAGTTAGAATACTTCTTTAAATTTTTATCTTTTTCAAATGCTTTATATGCTGCTTTTTGCATATTAATATCTATTGTGGAATATATTTTATAACCACTAAATAAACTTTCACTAGATTCATCATCAATTTCTAAAATTTCTTTTAATTCTTTTAAAATTATTGTAGTTACCTCAGGTGCTAAATTAGAATTTGATAATTCTTCGGCTTCAGAAATTTTTTCTAAGTCTTGATTAGTAACAAATTTTATTTCCTCAGCTTTTGCATTTTCATATTCTTCTTTACTTATAAAACCACCATTATACATTGTAAGTAGTACTATTTTTTGTCTCTCAATAGCATTTTCTAATTTTGAATATTTAGTAGGAGATTTAGGTATACCTGATAATATTGCTGCTTGTCCTATTGTTAAATCTTTTGGAAGTACTCCAAAATATTTTAATGAAGCATTTTTTATTCCATATGCTCCTTTACCAAAATTAATAGTATTTAAATAGTATTCAAGTATCTCATCTTTTGTATATATTCTTTCCATTTCAACTGCTAAAACTGCTTCTTCTATTTTTCTTCTTAGTGAACGCTCTCTTGTTAAAAAAGCATTCTTTACTAATTGTTGTGTTATTGTACTTCCACCTTGTCTACCAGTATGTGTTACATTTAAATATACTGCTTTTCCTAATCTTAAAAAATCTAAACCATGATGACTTCTAAATCTCTTATCTTCAACTGCGATAAAAGCATTTTGTACGTGTAATGGAATTTCATTTATAGAAATAGGATCTCTATTTTCAAGGGCTAATACATCTATTTGCCTCCCATTAATATCATATATTATTGATGGTTTTATTGGTTCATAATTTTCCAATAATTCCACAGGATATTTTCTTTTTACTTGAACATATATATAAGTTAGACTTAGAAGTGATAAGACAAATCCAACCCCAATTACATATAGTACAATTCTAATTATTTTCTTCATTTATTTCTTTCTCCTTTTTTACTTTTAACTGACCGCATGCAGCCTTTATATCTTCTCCTTTTGTTTCTCTTAATGTAACATTAACTTTTGCCATTTTTAGAAAACTCAAAAACTCTCTTCTTGCTTTGTAAGTTGGAGTTTTATAAGGTTTCCCTTCAACTAAATTATATG
Organism: Oceanivirga salmonicida; assembly: GCF_001517915.1. Classification (NCBI taxonomy): domain Bacteria; kingdom Fusobacteriati; phylum Fusobacteriota; class Fusobacteriia; order Fusobacteriales; family Leptotrichiaceae; genus Oceanivirga; species Oceanivirga salmonicida. The sequence goes on from NZ_LOQI01000015.1 coordinate 25,422, forward strand.
GTATTAAATTAACATGTGCATTAAAAGGTTTCAAATAGGCTATAAGCGAATTAGCAGATGACCTATCTATATTTAATTCATCTATTAAAATATACTCAAAAGTTATTCTATTATTAGTAATTTTTTGATATTCCAATAATGCTTCTTTTAATTTTTGTAAGTCATACCTTTTATTAGTTGGCATAATAATATCTCTAATTTCTTGTTTAGTTGAATGCAATGATATAGCAAGATGAACTTGTTTCTCATCATTTGCAAGTTTAACAATTTCTTTTACTAAACCTGATGTTGATATAGTAAAGTTACGTTTAGATATATTTTGACCCTTATCATAATTTAATATGTTAATTGATTTTATCACATTATCATAATTTAAAAATGGCTCTCCCATTCCCATATATACTAAATTAGAAATTTTTTCCTCTTTTTTTTGCAATTCCTTTTGAATGTAATAAAATTGCATTACTATTTCAGATGAAGTCAAATTTTTCTCAAATTTCATGGTCCCTGTTGCACAAAAATCACATTTTAAAGGGCAACCTACTTGTGAAGATACACATAATGTCTTTCTATTATCATGCATAAGTAAAACTGTTTCTAGTAACATTTTACTATCGAGTGAAAATAAAAACTTTTTTGTCTCTCCATCTTCTGATTCTAAAGTATTAATACATTTTAAATTAGGAAAATAAAAATAATCTCCTAATTTTTCTCTAATTTCTTTTTTGATATTTGTAAAATTATTGAAATCAAATTCTAATTTATTATGTACAAAATCAAAAATTTGTTTTGCAACATATTTTTTTAATCCCAATTCATTTACTACTACTTTTTCAATATCTTCTATACTAGCATCTATTAAATCAATTTTTTTTATATTTTCCATTATCACACCTATAATAAGAATAATAAGTCAAATGCATTTTTAGAAATTTCAATAAAATTAAGGAGATCTGAATACTTAAATGTTGCATTTTCTCCCGTTCCTTGTATTTCAATAAATTCATTCTTATTATTCATAACAATATTCATATCTACTTCTGCCCTAGAATCTTCACTATAATCAAGGTCTAACATCATTTCACCATCTATTATACCTATACTAATTGCAGCAACTTTAGATATTAATGGATTCTTTGCTAATGTTTTATTGGCCAATAATTTTTGTATTGCTAACTCTAATGCTAAATAACCACCTGTTATAGAAGCAGTTCTAGTTCCACCATCAGCCTGCAATACATCACAGTCTATTGTTATTGTTTTTTCACCCAAAACTTCAAAATCTATACATGCTCTTAAAGATCTGCCAATTAATCTTTGTATTTCAATAGTTCTACCTGTTTGTTTTCCCATATTTGATTCTCTCTTATTTCTAGTATTAGTCGCTCTTGGTAACATACTGTATTCCGCAGTAAGCCATCCTTTACCTTGTCCCCTTAAAAATTGCGGTATTTTATCTTCTACTGTTGCATTACATAGGACTTTTGTATTACCAAATTCTATTAAAACTGACCCTTCTGCATGCATAGTATAATTAGGAGTTACTTTTAACTCCCTCATCTCATTATTTTTTCTATTATTTGCTCTCATATGTACTTCCTTTTTTATTTTATTATATCAATTTAAAATAGTTTTTTCAAATAAAAAACACCATTTGAAAGAATAAAGCTTTCATAATGGTGTAAAATACTCACTACTTATTATTTAATTTATCTTCTAATCTTTTTCCAACAGTAAATTTAACAACTTTTTTATCGGGTATAACTAGGTGTTTTCCAGTCAAAGGATTAATTCCTTCTCTACCTTTTCTAACTATTTTAGAAAAAGTTCCCCAACCTACAAATCTTACTTTATTTTCCTTTAAAAGAGATTCTTCTAATGTTTCTAACATAAGATTAATATATTTTTCAGATTTCTTTTTTGATTCGTTAGTTTTTTTAGCAAATAAATCAATAAATTCTTTCTTTTTCATACCTTTTTACCACTCCTTTACATTGTTATTTTATACTATTATATAATGCTTTTAGGCTTTGTCAACATTTAAATAATTTACTCATAGCTAAGTTAATTTAATATTGATAAGTATATTCAATATAAAAACAGACATTTTATATTCACGGTTAATTAATTTTTCAAAAAAATACTTTAGCTTATAAGTATTTTTTTTTATTTCTAGGTAAAATTTAATTAGGAGGTCTATAATGAAATATGTTGAAAATTTATTAAAAGTATATAAAAATGATTTAAGCAAAGTTACAAGATTTGAAAATCTTTTATTAAAATTTGAAGAAAAATTTGGCAAAACAGAAAATTATGAATTTTTCTCTTCTCCTGGTAGAACAGAAATTATAGGAAATCATACAGACCATAATTTTGGAAAAGTTGTCTGTGCTAGTATAAATCTTGATACTATTGCTGTTGCTAGTATAAATAATAGTAATTTTGTTCATATTATAAGTCTTGGTTATGATGAAGACTATAAAATTGATATTACTGATTTAAATATAAAAAAAGAAGATACTTGGTCTTGTATTTTAGTAAAAGGTTTACTAGAAGCAATAAGTAAAATTGGTAAAATCGGTGGTGCTAATATATGCATCACATCTGATGTTATATCATCAGCTGGTGTTAGTTCATCTGCTTCATTTGAAATGTTAATATCTTGTATAATGAATTCATTTTTTAATAATAGCGAATTAGATATAATAAAATTAGCTAAGACTGGTCAATATGCAGAAAACAATAACTGGAATAAAAAATCTGGCTTATTAGATCAAATTGCATGTGGCTATGGGGGTATGATTGCCATTGATTTTAAAGATATAAATAATCCTGTTATTGAAAAATTAAATTCAACTGATTTAGAAAATAAATATGATATAATAATAACACCTACTGGTAAAGGACATGCGGATTTAGGAGATGAATATTCTAGCATTCCTAATGAAATGATTAGTATTTCTGATACACAACTTCGTAATACTAGTAAAGAAAATTTATTAAAAAATTTAAATGAAATTAGAGATAAAGTATCAGATAGAGCTTTACTTCGTGCTATGCATTTTTTTAACGAAAATGAAAGAGTTGATAAATTGATTTTAGCATTAAAAGATAAAAGATATGATGAATTTCTTGAAATAGTTAAAGAATCTGGTTTATCATCTTGGAAATATTTACAAAATGTCTATGTTAATTCTGATCCAAGTTATCAACCAATATCACTTATGTTGGCATTAACTGAAAACTATATAAAAGACAATAATTTAAATGCTTCATGTAGAGTTCATGGTGGTGGATTTGCTGGTGTCATTATGACAGTATTAGAAAGAAAAGATAGTGATAAATACATTGAATTTATTGAAAAATATATAAAAGATAAATGTTATAAAGTTAATATTAGACCATATGGTTCAATAAATATTAGTAGAGTATAATTATTAAAAATAAAATAAGTATACAATTAAAATTATTAGAACCACTATCAATAATATTCATTGCAAGTATAGTAGGAATAGTTACTATTTCGATAATGTTACCACTATTTAGTATAGGAGAAGCAGTATACTAAGTCAAAAAGTAAAGGGAATGTTTTTTATCATTCCCTTTAATAATTATACTCTACTAATATTTATTTTATTTTTAATATTTTGCTCATATATGGTGCTAATATTTTTGAAACTTTTAGATAAATTACCAGTTTTTTCTGAAATTTTTATGTAATTTATAATATCAACAGGAAAAAAAAATTCTTTTTCAAATGCTATGACTATATTTTCCCCTTTTTCTATTTTTTTTATTATTCTTTTTATACATTCTTTAAAATATATATTAGTACAATTATTCATTCTAAGTGCATCTGAAAAATCTAAATTTGCTTCTAATAATAAGTGTATATTTTTAGAAAATTTTAATATATTTATATCTCTTACTAAATTTATTTTTAAAATATATTTATGAAATTGCTTTTTATTATTTTTTATAATTAAAAATACTATACAAATTGTTGAAATTATTGAAATTATGATAATAAAGAAATTATTTTTTATGAAATCACTCATATTTAGTATTAATCTAGTGATATAAGGTAATTCTACGCCTGTATTAGCGTATATTTCGCTAAATTTAGGCACTACTACTACCAAAAGTACTATTGTTATAATTAAAGTCGTTACAAGCACTAATATTGGGTATATAATTATTCCTAATATTTGTGATTTAAGATTATCAATAAACTCATATTCATCTTTTAGTAATTTTAAACTGCTGGCTACATTTCCTGTATTATCTGCAAATCTAAAAAAATTTAAAAATTGTTCATCTTTTGAAATATTTCTAAATGAATTAACTATACCATCGCCTTTTTCTAGTGATTTTTTGGCTATGTATATTTTTTTCTTGTCAATATTTTTCAATATTTCTAATGCTTCTATCAATTCTATATCAGCACTTACCAAATCATATAACTTAGTAACAAATTCTTTTCTCAATTTAAAATCACTCATATTATTCTTACTTCCACTTCAATATATACATCTCTAATCTTTTTATCATTTGATTTATAACTAAATGTTGAATTTTCATAATTTTTACTTCCCCCTATAAATATTGACATGCCATTATCAATATTTACAGTTGTCTTAATTAGATTATCATTAAAATATATTTCTGCATTTAATTCAATGTATTTTTTATAGTATTTATGCTTTATTTTAGGATTTAATACAATTTTTAAATCAGAAATTTTTAATTCACCCTTTGAATTATCTAAGACTAATATACTGGGCATAATTTTTAATTTAATTTCACCATTTTTTTTGAACTTTGCTAATCTATTATTTTGCTCTTTTCTTAGATACTCTATCAAAGAAATATTACTATCTTTTGACCAATTTATACCTAATCTATATATCAAATCTTTGCTAATATCTAATATCTTAACTTTCATATACACTTGTTCTTTCGGAGTATCTAATTTATCTAACACATTAATTAACTCATTAATTTTTGACTTATTACCATAGATTATAATTTTATTTTCATAAGGCTTTATATTTAAATTTTCATATATATCTAATGCTTTTATAATATCTTGAGAATCTTTATTTTTCAAATTATATATATAAGTTATCTTATTTTCAGTATTAATATGATTATTATTTTTACTACTTACTGGTATCAGTCCCTTTTCATTATTTGTAGCAAATATAAGTTGTGTTATTAAAAATAATACTATTTTTTTCAATTAATTTCCCCCTTTTCTACATAACCTAAACTAATAATAAATTGACCATATTTTAATACCATGCTAAAATTTTTGAAATCAATATATATATCTGAATTATTTAGTTTATACAAAAAATAAAATAAATCCTCTAAATTTGAATTTAATTCTAAACTAATATATTTTAAATAATATCTATCATATTTTTTGTAAATCACTTCACTACTAATATTTATGATTTCAATATTAGTTTTTAACGCTGTTTCATATAGAAACCTTTTTAATTCATTTTTTGATATGCTAATGGCATCAAATTTATCTTTGTCTACATTATCTACCTTTAAGGTCGATTTTGCTTGAATTTGGGCCTCTAATTCTGCTATTTCTTTCTGTAAATTTGTTAATCTTATATTATTATTCTCTTCTTCTAAAAAAAGTTTTAAATATTTATCATAATTTGATTTATAGAAAATTCCTGAAATTAAAATCGATAAAATTAAGCAAAGTCCGATAATATATTTGTTAGTCATATTTATCTAAATTATATGATATTTTAAAATATAATTTTTGATTTTTTAATTTTAAATTTTCAATTTCGAAATCTTTAATGTTTTTATTTAATATTTCCATATTATCACATACTCCTTCTAATGTTATTTTGTTATTAAGTAAACTAATTTCATAATATTGTATACCTTTGTTGCTTAATTTTAATAAATATTCTACAATTCTTTCTATTTCATGTTTTTTTAATTCTTCATAAAAACTTTCTTCAATTTTTATTTCACTTAAATTTTTTAAATTTAATTTTTTTTCTTCCAATTCTCTTTCTAAAATTTCAATTTTTTTATAGGTAATTTCTATATTACTTGACAATTCATTATCTATAAAAATTTTACTTGCTATTAGATAATTTAATAATATGAATACTACTAAACATATCAAGATATATTCATTTTTTAGTATATTTATTCTCATATAATTTTTTGCATTAGTTGATTCACTAATACTAAATATATATTCTAATTGCTCAGGTAAATTTATTACTTTTAATCCCGTTAAATCTATATTATCATCAGCTGTAAAATTCATTATTTCTTCTTTTTCATTAGAAATATATATGCTTTTGTCATGGCTAACACAAATACATTCACTAAAATTTTCTAATAGTATTTCTTTTAATAAATATATTCTATATATTTTTAATTTATATGCCTTAAATATTTTAATATAATATTCATAATCACTTATAGTAATGTCTAATATTAAAATAAATTTTTCTCCCGTATTAAAATTCAATTCATCTATTATTTCTTCTATGTCTAACTCTAATTCTTTAAATTCATACTTATATATTTTATTATCTTTTTGAACATATAATTCATTATATCTAATAAATATTTTTATCATTTAAATCTTTCCAATCTTT
>NZ_LOQI01000016.1 GCF_001517915.1 Oceanivirga salmonicida
GTCTATATCTCCTTCATTTAACTTACATTTTCTACATGATTTCTTAGATAAATCTTTCTTTTTACCATCTAAAATACTTTTGCCAGATTGTTTTTTCAATCTTTTCACTGTTGCATATGATAAACCTGTAATAATTGTGATAGTAGTAAGTTTTCTACCTTCTTCGATTAATTTGATTGCCATTTTTTTAGCAAAATCTTTTTCTTCTTTAGTCATTTTTGACTACCTCCTTAAAAATATATTAAGTATATTTACACTTTGATATATATTAACTTGATAATCAAAAAAATGGCTCAAAATTGGCACTTTATATGATTTTAATTGCTATATTTTATGGCTCATTTTATGTGACGTTTTACAAAGCTTTGTATCTTTTTTTGCTTAATTAATAATAAGTTTTTATTAATGGTACTTTAAGATTTTAAGGGGCAAAGCACAATTTTAAAAATTTTTAAAATGTATTAATGCTTTGCTCTTTTTCTATCTCATTTTCCTGTTTTTTTTCAAATTATGAAACCTTATTTAATTTATGTTTTACTAATGCAAATGTTCGTTCACTATTACTAAACCCATATGCATATGACTTTATTTTCTTTAATGCTGTATTCATTCTTTCTACCTTTCCATTTGAAAATTCTGAATAGATGAACATATTATCTATTTCTTTTTTCCATGCTTCTACTGTCTGTATTGCCTTGTAAAATTCTATTAATTCATTATCATAAATAAATTCTTTCAATGTTTCATATTTAGTCTGAAATGATTCTAATTCTTGCTTTTTAAATGTTTCTAATGCCATTTCTTTAGCTTGGTGTAATACTTTCAATCCTGGTATCTTATTTAATATTATTTCTAATCTATTTTTACCTTTTTCATCTAATTTAGATTCTCTACATGTTAATATTTTCCAATGTTTTGTTGTAGTTATAGAACATGCTTTGAATAAATCTATTCTGCCTCTTGAAAATGCCCACACAAAATTTCTAACTACATGAAATCTGTCCGCAATTACATTTATTGCTTCAAATTCACTATTAAATATATCTCTATATGTTTTCCATAAATCCATAGTAACATTTTCTACTGATTCATATCTGGTTTTTACTAACTCTAGTACAATTTTTTTTGTCCTACCATTAATTATATCTATTATATCGCATGTTTCGTGGTCTATTACTATAAATTGATAATTATAGGGTATATATTCTCTTTTAGCTCCATATGATGCTTCTAGCCTGCTTGGTGTTGATTTAAGAACATATTTAATCATACTAACTTCATCAACTCCAATAGCATATACTTTTCTTTTGCTCATATCTACTTCAATATTCTTTCTATAATTATCAAATCTTGCTTGAATATTAGTTATACTTTCTCCATATTTCCTTGCTACATCTGTATAATTTGAATTACTTTTGAGATCTAATATTATGCTATCAATGACATTATTACTAACTTGTATTTTACCTGTTTTATTAATTAAATTTTCTATAGTGGTAGCTTTACAATTCATACAATGGTATTTTTTCAAATTAGCCCGAATAAGAATTATTTTAGAGTTATATTTTCCATAATTTACTACTATATCATTAAATCCTTTACTACGAGTTAAATCTAAATTACAGATTTTGCACTTTGTTGTTTTAGTTGTAGACTTTATATGAAAACCTATATGTGTATTATTTTCATAAATATTTATTATATTAGTATTTTCAATGTTTATTAATATTTCTGTACTTTTTTTAGGGAAATTTGTTAAAATTGTTTCAAATATTCTTTTCTTTGTGTTATACTTAGTCATGGAATCACTCCTCAAAATGTTATGTAATTTTCTCAAAAACATTATACATTTTTTTGGAAATTGATTCCATTTTTTTTTGAATTTTTTTAACCTTTGCCCCTTAAAATCTTAAAGTACCTTATTAATTAATGAAAAAAGATTTCATATTAATACTATAATTATTAAAAAAAAGAAAGATTTAGAAGATGTTTTTTCTTTCTATTTCTTTCTCATTTTTTATTTTGCTAATTTAATTTCATTAAACAGTTTTTCTTGTTTAATTTTTGCTTCATCTGATAATTTCTTAGGTAATATAGCATTATTTATTACTTCCTCTTTAGTTAATATAGGTTTTATATCTGTTAATTCAGTTATACCTTTAACTACTGGTATTTGTCTAAATAATTCAAAAGTATGTACATAATTTTCAGGTCTATATAAATATTCTAAAAATTTATATGCATTTTCTTTATTTTTTGAATCTTTTAATATAGCCATATTATCTATATACATCATAGCACCTTTTGGTAAAAAGTAATCAAATTTACTTTCTTCGCTAGGTTCTATTTCATAAAATACATCTGGATATCCATGTGATACTACAAATTCTCCTGTTGCAAGTCCTTTACCATATATGGCAACATCAAATTTTGCTATATTTTTTTTCATTTTTATTAATAATTCTTTAGCTTCATTTAACTCTTTATCATCGCTTGAATCTGAACTATAACCTAAATGTTGTAATGTCATACCTATTAATTCACGACCATCATCAAGCAAAGTCATAGACCCTTTATATTTTTCATCAAGAAATATAGTTAAGTCTTTCGGGTAGTTTTTACCCACCACAGAAGTATTTACTGTTATTCCTGTTGCAAAATACCCATAAGGTATAGAATAATTAAGTCCATCATCATAGTTTCTTGAATACTCATATAATTTTAAACCATCTGTATCTAAATTATTAAAAGTTTTTCCTAATTTAGATTTATCTAATTTTTCTAAAAGATTTTGCTTTATCATTACTTCTATAAAATCTGTTGATGGTGAAACTATATCATATTGATCAGATGCCCCTGATAATAGTTTTGTCATTAATATATCATTAGTATCGTAGAAACTAACATTTACCTTTATACCTGTCTCTTTTTCAAAATTTTCTATAACTTTATCTGGAATAAATGATTCCCAAGTATATATATTTAAAGTATTTTTTTCTTCTTCGTTAGAACAAGATATTATAAACATACTCGTTATAATCATTATTAAAAGTCTAATCCATTTTTTCAATTAAAAATCACCTCACTTATTTTGCTAATTTAATTTCATTAAATATTTTTTCTTGTTTTTCTTTTGCCTCATCTGATAAACTAGATGGTAATTGTGCATTTTCTATAATTTCTTCTGCTGTAATTATAGGTTTTGTATCTGTTAATTCAGTTACACCTTTAATTACAGGTATTTGCCTAAATGTTTCAAATACATGAACATAATTTTCTGGTCTGTATAAATATTCTAAAAACTTATATGCATTTTCCTTATTTGGTGCAGTTGAAACTATTGCCATATTATCTATATACATCATAGCACCTTTTGGTAAGAAATATTCATAATTTTCTTCATGCTCGGTTTCATAAAACACATCAGGATAACCATGTGAAATTAAAAATTCTTCACTTGCTAAGCCTTTACCAAATGTTGTACTATCAAATTTTGCTAAATTTTTCTTAATCTTAATTAATTCTTCTTTAACTTTTTGTAATTCTGCATCATTACTAGAATCTGATTTATATCCTAAATGTTGTAGCATCATACCTATAACTTCACGACCATCATCTAACATAGTCATAGACCCTTTATATTTTTCATCTAAAAATATAGATAAATCTTTTTTATAATCTTTAACCTTAGATTTATTTACTGTAATACCTGTTGCAAAATACCCATATGGTATAGAATAATTAAGTCCATCATCATAAATCTTAGAAAATTCATATAGTTTTAATCTATCTGCATCTAAGTTTTCAAAGGTTTTCACTAATTTAGATTTGTCTAATTTTTCTAAAAAACCTGCATCTTTCATAATAGGCACAAAATCAGTTGATGGAGAAATTATGTCATATTGTTTACTCCCTGATAATAATTTTGCCATTAGTGTATCATTAGTATCATAAAAACTAATATTTACCTTTATTCCTGTTTCCTTTTCAAAACCTGCTATAACTTCATCTGGTATGAAGTAAATCCAAGTATAAATGTTTAACTCATTACTTTTTTCTTTGTTTCCCCCACAAGAAAAAACTGTTAGACATGCTAAACACATTAAAAATTTTAAAATTTTGTTCAATAAAAATCATCCTCCTTTTATTTATATAATCATATTTGATTAATCTATTTAATTCCCATAATAATATCTATTGCTAAATATGCATTATAATCTGGTATATATATATTTTGCATATTATTATATGCTGATTTTAATATATCTTTATTTGATTTATCTAAATTTATTATCTCTCTATTGTTATATGAGTAATAATTATTAGTATAAAAATATTTTGATAAACTATTATTTAATTCTGTAACTTTTTTTATATTTTCTACCTTTACATAACCAGTATTTTCAATAGCATTTTTCTTATCTGCTATATCTTTTTTAGCAAAAGAATATATATCTTTTGAATATTTATCTAAATTAGAAACTCCGTATACTATATTTTCATGTAAACCTAATTCTCTTAATATAGAAACTAATAAAGATAATTTATTAATATCTTTAGTTTTAAATTTCAAACTATGTGATACTATATACATTTCTTTTTTTACTTCTTTATAATTTGGATTATCTATGTTTCTATTTTCAGCTTTATATACTTCAAATTCAGCATTAGAATGCATTTTTCTAAGTTTATTTAATTTTGCTTTAGCTTTTTCGAATGACTGTTTACTATTTTTACCATTTTCTATGATATAAAGCGAAAAATCTTTGTTATAGTTTCCTTGCGAAGTTATACCATAATCATTTACTATATCTATATAATCGTTGCTAGTAATTCCCTTAACTCCTACTGTTAATCTAGTTTGATTTATTTTTTCAGTTTTATTTTTAACTTCTAAAACATTTCTAACTATTTTATTTGTTGTATAATTAAGTGTTTCTATATCTTCATATTTAATTTTTGCTAATTTTAATATGTCTTTAATCTTATTTAATGCTTTAACATTTTCAGTATTAGCATATTTAATACTTTTATCACTAGAAGTAGTTATATTAAAACTTATTTCAGCCATATCAGGCGTTATCATTTTAGATACCATAGATTTTATATTAAAATCTGATGAACTAGTAACTTCTTTTTTCCCATCATCTAATAAAAGAGTTACATCTAAATCATTTTCAACATATATCAAAGGTATTTCTAAATTAGGTTTTTTCTCAACATTTCTTGGTGCTGCTTTAAGTTCTGCTGATATTTCACGTTCATCATTTTCATCGTTATTTCTATATACTACCCTTTTATTTTCAGTTATATTTTTTATATTTTTTATCTTATATTCCTTACCAAGTAATAAAAGTGCTTTAGTTTTAGCCATATCTAATGATTCTTTATACAGTTTAATGTATATGTCTCTTAAATTAGACACCGTATAATCAATATGACCTTCTAAATATATTTCATTTTTATTGGCTATATCTAGCAAATCATTTAATTTTTCTAGATTATTTAATTTTAAAGAAATCTGATTTTTAACTACATAGTTATATTCTCTATCATATTCATTTTTTTCACTTTTATCAGCACCTGATAAATACATTTTACTATTTAGAATTTTTTCTATTTTTTTTAATTTTTTATCTATTTTATTAAGATTTTCTTTTTGAGTAGAACCTTTTTCAGTTAAGGTAAATACTAAGGTGTTATAATCTTTGTTATTATTATTTTTATTTGTATAAGAATAACCACTTATATCTGCTTTTATCAACTCAGATATTACATTTTCATATTCATTTACTTTAATATTTGTATGAAAAGATACTTTATTCGTAAATATTTTTTTTGGTTTTCCTACTGTATCATGTGTTTTAAAAAAATTAAAGTTCTTTGTTACTATATCGCTTACATTATATTTTTTTACTTGTTTCAAAAAATTTTCTATCTTATCATTGTTAATTTTTTGAGCCTTTTCTCTAGTTTTAGCTTTTGTTTCTACTGTAAAAACTATACTAGCCGTATCTGCTTTCACATTTTTAAAACTTTTATTATTAGTTTTAAATTCTACGGTATTGGCAAATAGCATAGGTGTTAGTAATAATAAAAGAGTAAATATTTTTTTATTCATAGTAATTTACCTCCTTAGCATTAAAATGCAGGTACTACTTCTCCATTATATTTTTCATTTATATATTTTTTAACTTTTTCTGATTGTAATAACTCAATTAATTTCTTTATTTTTTCATTATTTTCATTTTCTCTTAATACTGTTACTATATTAGCATAAGGTGAATCTTTACCTTCTACAAATATAGCTTTTTCAGGTCCTATTTTACTTGCCAAAGCATTATTTGTATTTATTACTGCTATTGTTGCTTCTTCTAATCTAGGCCCTATTTGTTCTGAGTTTAAAGTTGTTATATTAAGTTCAAAATTATATGTTTCTATATCTTCAACGTCTGAATCTAATTTAGAACTATCTTTTAATTTTAATAGTCCTGCATCTTGTAATAGTAATAATGATCTACCTCTATTAGTTGGATCATTTGGTATTAAAACTTCTATACTAGTTTCATTTTTTAAATCCTCTATACTTTTTATTTTTTCAGAATAAATTTTTAATGGTTCTAAATGTATACTTCCAGCACTAATCATATCTATATTATTTTCTTTTCCAAAAGAATTCATATATGGTATGTGTTGAAAGAAATTAGCATCTATACTTTTATCATTTAATGCTAAATTAGGTTGAACATAATCATTAAATACTACTACTTCTAACTTTATTCCTTCTTTTTCTAAATCTTCTCTTACTAATTCAACTATTTCTTTATGTGGTATAGGAGATACCCCTATTACTAATTTTTCTTTATTATCACTCCCACAAGCAAATAATACCACTGTTAAACAAATTGTTAATATTGTTTTTAAAATCTTTTTCATCTTATTTTCCCCTTTTCTTCTCTATATTTCTAACTAATTTTGTTCCAATAAATTGTATAATTTGTACTATTAAGATTATACATATAGTTGCCTTATACATAAGTTCTTTATCGCCTCTTTGGTACCCTTCTATTATTGCTAGATTACCTAGTCCGCCACCACCTATAATACCTGCTATCGCAGTATATGATACTAGCGAAATTAAAGTTAATGTTAATCCATTTATTATGCTAGGCATTGCTTCTGGAATTAATATTTTTAATATTATATCTTTAGGTTTGGCACCAATAGAAAGTCCCATTTCTATAAGACCATAACTAACTTCATTTAGAGCACCTTCAATTATTCTAGATATAAAAGGAGCAGTTGCTATTGACAATGGAATTATAAAGGCTGTTGTCCCGTAAGATTTTCCTACTATTGCTCTTGATAATGGTATAAGTAAAACTATTAATATAACAAAAGGTATAGACCTTGTTATATTTATTATTAATATATTTACAAATTTATGATACCATATTTTTTCTAATATTCCATTTTTTTTAGTTACTGATAATGATATTCCAATAGGTATTCCTATTATACAAGCCACTATCATAGAAACTATCAACATATACAATGTTTCCAATATTGAATTAATCATGTAAAACCTCCACGTCTATTTTATGTTCATTAAACCATTTTACTATTTCATCTGAACTATCTGTTTCAAATTGTACAATTAGATACCCAACTTTTTCTCCTTTTGATAGAGTATGTATACTTCCACCTAATATATTTATATCTATCCCAAATATTTTTGAAGCCTGTGATATATATGATTTATTTGCATGGGTTCCTAAAAAATGTAATATCCAAGTTTTAGAATTAGGCATTTCATCTTTTATTGTTCCTATTAGATTTCTAGTAAATTCTTCTTTAGGTTTAAGGAAAATTTCTTTTGTTTCGCCTTCTTCAATTATTTCTCCATCTTTTAAAACCGCTATTCTATCACACATTTTCTTTATAACTTCCATTTGATGAGTAATTATAACTATAGTTATGTTTAATTCTTTATTTATTTTTTTTAATAAATCTAATATATTATTAGCTGTTATAGGGTCTAGTGCTGACGTAGATTCATCTGATAATATAATTTCAGGCTCTGTTACTAATGCTCTTGCAATCGCAACCCTTTGTTTTTGTCCACCACTTAATTTACTTATATAGCTATCTTTTTTATCATATAATTCCACTAATTTTAAAACTTTTTCTATCTTCTCTTCTTTTTCTTTGTTAGTTAGCTTTTTATCTAATTCCAACGCTAAACTAATATTTCCATATACTGTTCTTGAACTTAACAAATTAAAATGTTGAAATATCATAGAAGTTTTTTTCCTTAAATCATATAACTCATTTTTAGTTATATTATTTAAAGATTTGGAATTAATTATTATTTCCCCATCATCTATATCTTCTAATTTATTTAAAAGCCTTATTAGTGTAGATTTACCTGCCCCAGATAAACCAATAACACCAAATATTTCTCCTTTTGATATATGCATAGTTATATTTTTCAATACTTTTTTATCTTCAAATGTTTTATTTACTTTATCTATTTTTATCATTTTTTCCTCCTATAAAAAAATCAGGCTATGTGCCTGATATAGTTTACAACTACGGCACACGCAAACTAGCTTGTGCCAAATATTACATTTGTTACAAGCTCAAACACATGTACATCATCATAAAATTAGTTGTAAATTGCATATATATTTCCTCCATTAATTTCAGTTGGTTGCTTAAATTATATACTTAATGACTTTATATTGTCAAGTTTTTTTTGTAGGAACATAAACAAATAAATATTAAAAAATTTAATTAAAGTATATAATAAAAAGTATAAATAAGGCTTTATTTATAAAAATAGAAGACCTTTAAACTTTCTAAAATTCTTTTGATTCCATTATATTTAATGAAACTAAATATGAAATAGCCATTATAAATAAAGAAATTACTAAATAAATACTATAATTTAATGAGTAAAGATTAACTATTTTTCTTAAGATTTCAATTTTTTTATAGTCAATAAATAAAGTTGTAAAAGAAAAAATAACAATAGCAAATAACATTACAGAAAATAATACTAATATTCCTTTATCTCTTCCAAATTTAAATATAAATGGTACTATCATAGAAAATAATATTGTAGAAATTATAAATGATATTAATATTATTAATATAATATTATCTGAAACAAAATTCTTATTTCCTATTACTTGTACACAAAGATTTAAAAATATTGCAATTATAAGCGAAAATATGTGTAAGTAGTATTTGCTTAATACAACTCTTTTTTTCCCGTTTAATACTGTAGCATAAATTAAAAAATTAGATTTTGTATCTTCTACAAAAGTAATAAGAACCATAGATAATACTTGTAACGAAATCAAAAAAGCACTTAATCCTATATTATTTTTCAATAAATATGATACACATAGAAATATTATCAAATTGAGTAATATATCTTTTTTTAACAGAATTATATCTTTTTTTATAAATCCTATCATTATACTCTTCCTTTCGATAATAAAAACATTAATTTTTCTAAATCTACATTTTCTACTATATAATCAGGATTATCTTTTAAAAGTTCATTTTTATTATTTATCAATACTTCCCAATGATATTTTGTAGATACTTTTGCTAAAATGGTTTTCTTATCTAACTTTTCAACTATATTTTCACTACATTTTAAAATACCATATTCATTTTTTATATCTTCAAAACAATCTCTCAATACAATACTACCATTATCAATCATAATAATATCATCTGCTATTTTATCTAAATCACTGGTAATATGTGTAGAAATGAAAATTGTATTTTCTTCATCTTTCATATATTCTAAAAATATATCTAAAATTTCTCTTCTAATAACGGGATCTAGCCCAGATGTAGCCTCATCAAAAATCAATAACTTTGGATTATAAGATAATGCAAATGAAATTTGTAACTTTTTTTTCATTCCTTTTGATAATTCTTTGATTTTTGAATTTAAAGGTAATTCAAATTTACTAATATACTGATAAAATAACTTAGAATCCCAATTTTTAAATATATCTTTTGCAACAATATCTAATTCTTTAACTTTCAATTCATCTGGAAAAAACATATCTTCAATGACAAAACCAACTTTTTCATTTAAATTATAATTTCTTCCTTTAGTATTTATATCAAATATATTTATATTCCCAGAATCAGGATGCAATATATCTAAAATCATTTTTATTACTGTTGTTTTACCTGCACCATTCTTTCCTATAAAGCCAGTAATATAACCTTTTTTTATTTCAAAACTTATATTACTAATTTCAAATCCACTCGAATATCGTTTAGATACACCCATTACTTCAATAGCATTATTCAAGACTAATCCTCCTTATACAATAATTCGAATAATTCTAAAATTTCTTCCTTATCCACTCCATATTTTTTAGATAACCCTACTACTTGTAATATATAACCTTCTATTTCTTGCATTTTAGCTTCATTTGCCAATGTTGTACTAGCAGAAGAAATATAACTCCCTTTTCCTTGTGTAGTAACTATATAGCCTTCTTCTTCAAGTTCATCATATGCTTTTTTTATTGTCATAATACTAATTTTAATATCACTTGCTAAAATTCTTATAGAAGGTAATTGTTCTCCATTTTTTAATTCTCCATTTAAAATTTGAGCAATTATATTATCTTTAATTTGCTTGTAAATAGGTTTACTACTAGTATTATTAATTATCATTTTCATATTTTTCTCTACTATTCTTTCTCTATTATCATACGTGTGTCATAGATTGTTATATGCTTATTATAACAGTATATAACAATTTGTCAAGTTTTTTATTATTGATTTTATTTTACTGCATTTTTTATAGGAATATAAATATTTTTAATGTAATTATAAATAAAATATTGTATAAAGTATCATAAGCCCTAATATAATTAAAACTAATACTTGTGTTGAAAAAGATGTTTTTTCATCTTTTTCTTTATTTACTCTCTTACCTTCTGAATAATATAACTTTTTTTCTTTTCCGTCTTTATAATATAAAGTTGCTTCTCCTTGTAATTTATCATCAACATAAGTTCTTTCTTCTCTATTACCATTTTTATAATAATAAATGGCTTTTCCATCTATTAAACCATCTACATATGTAAATTCTTCTTTATCTCCGTCATTAAAATAAGTTGTTGCTTTACCTTTTAGTTCTCCATCAATATATGTTCTTTCAATTTTATTTTCGTCATAAAAATAAGTTGCTTTACCTTCAACTATTCCATCTACATATGTAAATTCTTCTCTACTTCCATCTTTATAATATATTATTGCTTTACCCTGTAAAACTCCATTTACATAAATTCTTTCTTCTTTATCTCCATTTGAAAAATATAAAATTGATTTACCTTGCCTAACACTATTTTCATATGTAAATACTTCTCTTTCACCATCTTTGAAATATGCTGTTGCACTACCCTGTGCAACCCCATTTACATATGTTCTTTCTATTCTATCACCATCAATATAATAAAAAGTAGATTTACTTTGTCTAATACCGTCTACATATCTAAATACTTCTCTTTCACCATCTTTGTAATACATTGTTGCCTTGCCTTGTAATGCATTATTCACATATGTTGCTTCTTCTCTAACATTTTCATTATAATAAATAGTAGTTTCTCCTTGTGCTTTTCCATCTACATATGTAAATTCTTCCTTTTTAAAACCATTTTTATCATATAATATTGCTTTTCCATTTAACCTATTATTTTTATAAGTTCTTTCTTCATAATCTCCATTAACATAATAATAAATTGCTTTATCTTGTATATTATTATCTAAATATATAACTTCTTCTCTTTCACCAAAAGCATAAAACATAGTCCCTTTTCCTTGAAAAACACCATCTACGCTAATTCTTTCAATTCTATTTCCATTTTTATAATGAAAAATTATTTTATTTTGTGGTTCTCCGTCTATGTATGTGAACTCAGTTTTTTCTCCACTTAAATGATATAATATTGCTTTACCCTGTATAATGCCATCTACATAAGTTCTTTTCATTTTTTCCCCATTAGAGAAATAATAAGTTGATTTACCTTGTATCTTACCTGCTACATATGTAAATTCTTCCTTATCGCCATTTTTATAATAATATGTTGCTTTACCATGTCTTATTTCGTATAAATAAATATATTCTTCTTTATCTCCATTTGAAATATATGAAATTGCTTTACCTTGTGGTATTCCATCAATATATGTTAATTCTTCTCTACTTCCATCTTCATAATATATTATTGATTTTCCTTGTGGTATTCCATCGATATATATTAACTCTTCTCTACTACCGTCTTCATAATATATTATTGATTTTCCTTGTTTTTTACCATCAACAATATTAACAATTTCTTTAACTCTTTCATTTTCAGATTGTTTTTTAAAATTTTTCAGATTAGAGCAACTAATTATGCTTAACATGGTTAAAAATATTACTGCATATTTTTTCATTTTTATTTCTCCAATAATCTACCGTTCTTATATATTCTTTTTTCAGTTTTTCCATTTTTATAATAATAAGTGGCTTTTCCATCTATTAAACCATCCACATATGTAAATTCTAATTTATCTCCATTTGAATAATAATAAAAGGCTTTGCCTTGTGTAACTCCATCAATATAGTTGGCTTCTATTTTATCTCCACCTTTAAAATAATAAGTAGCTTTTCCTTGCTTAATATTCTTTATTACATTTACTATTTCTTTATCTCCATTAGGGTATTTGATTGTTTTTGAAAAAGTTATAACGCCTGTCATTGTTAATAATATTGTTATAATTTTTTCATTTTACTTTTCACTTATTAAATCTCTTTTTTTATATACTCTTCTTTTTATCTTATTATTTTTATATTTTATTTTTAATGCTTTTCCATCTTTAAAATAATAAATTGCTTCTCCTTGTAATACTCCATCTACATAATTTCTTTTTTCTTTAATTCCATTTGCAAAATATAAAATCGATTTGCCTTGTGCTACTCCATTTACATACGTAAACTCTTCTTTATCTTTATTTTTGTAATAATATGTTGCTCTACCTTGTAATTTTCCATTTATTATTTGAGCTTCTAATCTATCACCATTTTTAAAATAACAAATTGTTTTACTATGTACTTCTCCATCTACATACGTTTTTTCTACTTTATCTCCATTTGTAAAATATAAAACCGATTCGCCTTGAGCTTCTCCATCTACATATGTAAATTCTTCTCTATCTCCATCTTTAAAGTAAGTTGTTGCTTTACCTTGTAATACACCATTTATATAAGTTCTTTCTATTCTATCTCCATTTGAAAAATATAAAGTTGATTTACCTTGTAATACTGCATCAATATATATAAATTCTTCTTTATTTCCATTTGCAAAATATAAAATAGACTCACCTTGTACTATTCCATCTACGTACATAAATTCTTCTTTATTTCCATTTTTATAATAATAAGTTGCTTTACCTTGTAATACTCCATCTACATATGTAAATTCTTCTCTATCTTCATCTTGATAATATATTGTTGCTTCGCCTTGTTCTATTCCATCAACATATTTTTTTTCTTCTCTATCACCATTTTTAAAATAATAAGTTGATTTCCCTTGATTAACATTCTTTACTACATTTACCATTTCTTTATCTCCGTTGTCATATTTAATTATGTCAGAAAAAGTTATAATGCTTATCATTGTTAATAACATTGTTATAAATTTTTTCATTTTTAATTCTCCAATAGTTTTCCGTCTCTATACATTCTTTTTTCTGTTATACCATCTTTATAATAATAAGTAGATTCTCCCTGAATTATACCATCTATATACATGTATTCTTCTTTATCTCCATCATTATAAAACATAGTGGCTTTTCCTTGTTCTACTCCATCAAAATATATTGCTTCTTCATAATTATTGTTAGAGAAATAATAGTTTGTTCTACCATTTACTATTCCATCTACATAAATAATTTCTCTTTTATCTCCATTATTGTAAAATATAGTGGCTTTCCCTTGTACTATTCCAGCTACATAAGTAAATTCCTTTGTATATTCATTTGAATGAAATGAAGCTTTCCCTTGTACTATTCCATCTACGCATGTTGATTCTTCATAATCTCCATCAACAAAATAATACATTCTTTTTCCTTGAACTACTCCATCTACATAAGTAAATTCTTCTTTATCTCCATTTGAATAAAATATAGTAGATTTTCCTTGTTCTATTCCATCAACATATGTAAATTCTTGTTTATATTCACTTGAATAAACAGTAGCTTTTCCTTGTAATTGTCCATCTACATAAATTCTTTCTTCTTTAGTACCATCAGCATAAAATACCGTTGATTTGCCTTGTAACACTCCATCTATATAAATTCTTTCTACTTTATCTCCATTTGCCATGTATATATTTGATTTACCTTGCAGTAACCCATCTATATAGATTCTTTCTTCTTTAGTACCATTTGGAGAATATAAAATTGATTTACCTTGTAGTACTCCATCTACATAAATTCTTTCTTCTTTACTTTCATTTAAAAAATATAAAGTTGATTTCCCTTGAATTTCACCATCTATATATGTAAATTCTAATCTATAACCATTAGTAGAACAGTAAACTGCTTTACCTTGTAGTATATTATCTACATAATTTCCTTCCCATCGGTTTCCATCATGATAATATATTATTGCTTTTCCTTGCTTCATATCATCTATAAAACTGAATTCTTCTCTATTTCCATTTTTATAATAAATAATAGATTTATTTTGTATAACCCCATCTACATATGAAAATTCTTGTTTATATTCGTCTGAATAATAAAATGCTTTACCCTGTAACACATTATCTATATAATTTGATTCCCATCTATTTCCATCATGCGTATAATAAATAGATTCTCCTTGTATTTCCCCATCTACATATGTAAATTTCTCTTTATCTCCATTTGAATAATAGTAAGTGGCTTTACCTTGTTTAATCCCATTTTCTATATTTACTTCTAATCTATCTCCATTATCGTAATATTCTACTTTTTCCATACTTATAAAACTCCTATCATTTATATTTTATATAATTTACCATCTTTATATATTCTTTTTTCTATTTTACCATTTTTATAATAATATGTGGCTTTACCTTGTAATACTCCATCTATATATTTAACTTCTTCTTTATCACCATTCTTATAATATTTAATTGCCTTTCCTTGTAGTACTTCATTTATATAAGTTGCTTCTGTTATATCTCCATTTGAATAATAATAAATAGTTTTACCTTGTACTTTTCCATTCACATAATTAAACTCTTTTTTATCTCCATTTTTGTAAAAATAAGTTGATTTACCTTGTAAAACCCCATTTACATAAATAGCTTTTTGTATAATTCCATCATTAAAATAATTAATTATTTCACCATTTAAAACTCCATCTACATAAGTTGCTTCTGATTTCGTCCCATTTGAATAATAATAAATTACTTTACCGTGTGGTACTCCATTTACATACTTTAATTTCTTTTTATCTCCATTTTTATAATACTCTACTACTTCATCTTTAGGTATTCCATTTACATAAAATGATTCTTGCATGGTTCCATCAGAAAAATAATAAGTGGCTTTACCATCTAATACTCCATCTAAATATGTAAATTCCATTCTATTTCCATTTTTTAAATATTTTATTGCTTTTCCGTATAAAACATTATTTACATAAGTCCTTTTTTCTTTATCTCCACCTTTAATATATAAAATAGCATCACCTTGTATTTTACCATCAACAAATTTTATTTCTTCCTTATCTCCATTCAAAAAATAAAAAGTTGCCTTACCTTGTAAAACATTATTCACATAGGTTCTCTCTATTTTATCACCATTTGAAAAATATAAGATTGATTTGCCCTGTATTACACCGTCTACATAATTTAATTCTTCTATATCTCCATCTTCAAAATAATAAATTGATTTACCTTGTTTCACACCATTTACTACGTTTACTATTTCTTTATTTCCATTGTCATATTTAATTGTTTCTGGAAAAGTTAAAATGCTTATCATTGCTAAGACTATCATTAAAAGTTTTTTCATTTTTATTTCTCCTTATCAACTTAATTAATTATATCACCAGACAAAATTATATATTTTTTAAACTTATTTTTCAATAGGTTTTTATTAATTAATTTTAAATTGTATTCAAGAAAATAAATTTTTACTTAATACAAATTCTAAAATTTAATCATTTTTATTTACATAAAGAAACTCTTATTCATCCCAACTTTGGTGATATACTATTGATTTTTTCAATACTCCATCTACATATATTCTCTCTTCTTTTTCTCCATTTGAAGTATATAAAACTGATTTACCTTGTTTAACTCCATCTACATATGTAAATTCTTCTATATCGCCATTATCATAATAAAATGTTGCTTTACCTTGTGCTTTTCCATCAACATATATTCTTTCTAATTTTCCACTCTCAAAATAATAAATCGCTTTGCCTTGTATTACACCATCTACATAATTTAATTCTTCTTTATCTCCATTATCATAATAATATATTGCTTTACCTTGCTTTACACCATTAACTATATCTACTACTTCTCTATCCTCATTAGAATATTCAAATGTTTTTGAAAAAATTATATTACTTTCCACTTATTAGTTCTCCATCTTTATATATTCTTTTAATTATTCTACCATCTTTAAGATATAAAGTTGATTCTCCTTGTACTACTCCATCTACATATGTAAATTCTTCTCTATACCCATCTTTACTATAATAAACCGCTTTACCTTGCTTTACACCATTCACTATATTTACAGTTTCTTTTCGTACATGTTTTGGCAATATACTTGAACAACTAAATAAACTTAATATACTCAAAATCAATAATATTTTTTTCATTTCATTAATTCTCCATCTTTATATATTCTTTTAATTATTTTACCATTTTTAAGATATAAGGTTGATTTTCCTTGTAAAATATCATCAACATATATACATTCTTCTTTTGAACCATCCCAATAATATCTAATGGCTTTACCTTGTTTTATTCCATCTATAAGTATAAATTTTTCTCTTTCTCCCCTTGAAAGATATCTAATCGCTTTACCTTGTGGAATATTATCTACATAACTAAATTCAATCCTTTCACCATCTTTTTTAATTATTGTTGCTCTCCCTTGAAATACTCCATTTATATAAACTGCATTTTCTGTATCTCCATTACTATAATATAATATTGATTTTCCTTGTGGTACTCCATTTACATATGCAAATTTTTGTTTATCTCCATTTTTAAAATAATGAGTTGCTTTACCTTGTGGTAATCCATCTACATATCTAAATTCTTGTCTATCTCCATTACTGTAATGGGTTATTGCCTTTCCTCGTAATATTCCATCTATCATTTGAGATTCTATTTTATCTCCATTTTTTTGATAATATACAAATTGCCCATTATATACTCCATTTACATAAGTTCTTTCTACTCTATCCCCATTTAAAGCATAAAAAATTGCTTTACCTTGTGGTACTCCATCTACATATGTAAATTTTTCTTTATCCCCATTTTTAAAATAATAAGTTGCTTTACCTTCTAATATGTTATTTATATAATTTCTTTCTAATTTATCACCATTTTTAAGATATATAATTGATTTACCTTGTACTTTTCCATCTACATATGTAAATTCTTCTTTATCGCCATTATTATAATACTTTATTGATTTACTTTGCGGAATATTGTCTACATAATTAAATTCAACTCTATCTCCATCTTTTTTAATTATTGTTGCTCTCCCTTGTAATGCTCCATTTATATAAACTGAATTTTCTATATCTCCATTTTTTAAATATGCTATAGTTTTTCCTTGTGGTACTCCATCTATGAACATATATTCTCGTCTATTTCCATCAGGTGAATATATAATCGCTTTGCCTTGTGCTACTCCATCAATGTATGTAAATTCTTTTTTTAACCCTTTTTTCAAATAATAAGTTGATTTCCCTTGCTTTACACCATTAACTACATTTACTATTTCTTTATCTCCGTTGCCGTATTTAATTGTTTCTGAAAAAGTTATTATGCTTATCATTGTTAATAATATTATTATAATTTTTTTCATTTTTTACCCCATATTTCTATTTATACTCATTAATTCTTCTATTAGTATCTTTTTCTTTTAGGCTTTGTCTCTTGTCATAATTCTTTTTACCTTTGGCTAAAGCTATCTCTACTTTTATATATCTCCCTTTTGCATATACAGAAATAGGAACTAGTGTTAGTCCCTTTTCTTTTGTTTTTTCCTTTAATTTTTGTATTTCTTTTTTGTTCATCAAAAGTTTTCTGGGTCTTGTAGATTCAGTTTCATTATTTATATTACCAAAATCATAAGGGCTAATATGCATATTTAGTATGAATAATTCATCTTTTATTATTCTTACAAATGCTTCTTTTATACTTAATTTAGAAAGTCTTATAGATTTAACTTCTGTTCCTACAAGTTCTATTCCTGTTTCATGTTTTTCTAATAGAAAATAATCAAAACTTGCCTTTTTATTTTTTGCATATACCATATTACACCTCTTTTACAAATACTTTACCATCTTGTATATTAGTTGATATAACTTTAACTCTAACTTCATCATTTAAATTATATTCAATATCAGATAATATCTCTGCTTCTACATAATTTGATAAACTTACGAATACTCTATCATTATGTACCCAAGTTACTCTTGATATGTATTCTTGACCTATATAGTCAGTCATATACTCACTTAATTTAATACTTTGTGCATCAAATTCTACCCTTTGTGCATCTCTTTCAGTTTTAGAAATATGCTTAGAGATAAAATCTAATTTCTTATTTATTTTTTCTTTTTGATATTCATTCATGTATTTATTTAAACTCTTATCTAAAATTCTATGAACTACTAAGTCTGAATATCTTCTAATAGGTGAAGTAAAGTGTAAATAATGCTCTAAACTTAAACCGAAATGTCCTTTATCATCTTTTGAATATATTGCTTTTTGCATAGATCTTAATATTAATTTATGTATAAAATAACCATATATTTCACCCTTAGTTTTATCTATTATTTTTTGTAACCTACTAGTTAATTTACTAGGGTTAGCTACTGATAAACCTATTGCAACTAATTCCTTATTAAGTTCATTCATAGATTCTAATGTTGGTTTTTCATGTACTCTATATATACCAGGTATATTAGCATAGAATAAATAATTTGCTACTGCTTCATTAGCTGAAACCATGAAATTTTCAATTAAAACTTCTGCTTCTTCTCTAACTCTTAATTTTATATCTACTAATTTTTGCTTTTCATCTAGTATAAGTTTTAATTCAGGGAATTCAAATTCCATAGCACCACGACTTTTACTAATATCACTCATTAAATTAGATAATTCATTCATATTAAGTAACATATCCTTATATTTATGTTCTGCATTTCCTTTTAAAACTTCATTAACTTCAGTATATGTGCATCTTTTATGACTAACTATTACTGATTTGAAAAAATCTGTTGATATTAATTTAGCTTTCTCATCATATACTAACTTCACAGTAAATGCTAGTTTATCTTCATTAGGATTTAATGAACAAAGGTCATTGGTTAGTCTTCTAGGTAACATAGGTATTACTCTATCATATAGATATATTGAATTTCCCCTTTGTAAAGCCAATTTATCTAAAATTCCATTTTCTTTTACATAATAAGAAACATCAGCAATACTTACATATAGTATATAATGATTTCCATCTTTTTCAAGATAAACCGCATCATCTATATCTCTTGTATCTTCTCCATCTATGGTAATATGTGCTAAATGTCTTAAATCTTTACGGTTTTTTAGTTCATCTTCAATATTTGCTACCTTTAAATCATCAGATGCTTTTAACTCTTCTTTACTAAATTTTCTACTTATTCCCATGGAATCAAGTCTTGCATTAACAACATTAGTTGCTAAATCATTTGCTCCATATACCCTTATAACTTTGGCTTCTGGTTTTTTATCTTCACTTCCCCAGTTTGTAATTTTAATTTTTACTATATCATTTTCTTTTGCTTTTAAGATTGCTCCCTTTTTAATATATACATCTTTTGCAAGATTATCTACCGTTACAAAAGAAAAGTTCTTACTATTATTTATAGTTCCAACAAATTCATCTGTATGCCTTTTTATTATTTTAGTTATTATAGCTTCATCACGACCCTTATACTTCGTAATTCTAAACTCTACTTTATCTTTATCTGCTGCTGTTTTCATATTTCTACCTGCAACAAAATATTTTTCAGTTTCAGTTAGTATAAAACCATAACCATTTCTTGTCATTGATAATTCACCAATCTTATTTGACATTTTTCACTTCCTTTAATAGTTGATTTCTAAACTCAACCGTATTTTTGTGTATTACTACATTTCTATCAACTAACATTTTTAGTTTATAGTTTAGTTCCATAAGTATTCCCTTATTTAAATCTTTAAATACTTCTTCCCTTATTTTTTCTACACCTTCATAATTTCTACCATATTCTATACCATCTGATATATATACTATTTTTTCAATATCACTCATATTTTTTTTACCTACTGTATGATATCTAACTGCTGATAAAATTTCTTCATCAGTTATATTAAAGTATTTTTTTAAATACTCTGCTCCTGCAAATCCATGCAATATATTTTTTTGATAAATTCCATCTATATCATCTTTAAATTTATCTCCAACTAAACTTATCATTTCTTCTAAACTTAATTCTTTTGCTATATCATGATAATATGCAGCTAATACTGCCTTAGTATCAACATTATATTTTTCACACAATATTTTTGCCATTTGCTTAGTCCTAACACTATGCTCATATCTTTCATTAGATAATATTTTTTTTAAATCCATATTTTCTCCACTTACTTTTAAAAAAAGCCTTTAATCTCATAGATTAAAAGCATTTTTATTAATTATAAAATATATCTATTATTTCACGCTCTACTCCACAATCGTTATTATCATATTTAGTAATATACTTGGCAACTTTTTTTAAACTATCTACTGAGTTTTTCATTGCATAACCATAACCTACTTCTTTTATCATATCAATATCATTTTCAGCATTACCAAAGGCTAATATTTCATTCATTTCTATACCTAATTTACCAACTAAATGCTTCAATGCATTTGCTTTATTAATCCCCTTGGCTGTTACTTCAACCAAAATATTCTCATTTCTGGCTTGTGTTACTTTAGTAGAATACTTACTATTATTTATTAAATCATATATATCGTTTACTTCTTTTCCAGTTGCAAAAAACATAAGTTTTAATTTTTCTTTTGGAAAATCTTTTATATCATCTATTTCATACCCTGTTGTAAAATTAACTTTATTTTCTAAATCAACTCTTTTATCATAATTATATGTAATTAATTTATTCCATTTATGTATAGAAATAGGGTTAGTAAATCCTGCATTAATAACTAAATTAATTATACCGAATGCTATTTCATCATCTATTATATTTTGATATATAATTTTTTCTTCTAAAACATCATATATTTCAGCCCCATTATGTCCTATTACATATCTAACTTTATCTTTAATTCCTAATTTTTCTATTAAAGTTACTATACCAGCAGTCCCTCTACCACTAGCAAACACTATCTTTTTACCTGTTTCAAAAATTTTATCAACATATGACAAATTATGCTTATAATGTGTGTCATCTAAAAAAGTTCCATCAAAATCTATTGCTATTAATTTTATCTTATCTTTCATATTCATACCACTAACCTACAAATTTACTTAGGCTTTCAACCCAAGTTTTTATTCTTTCTTCTGTTTTTTCAGGTTCATTCATATGATCAATTGGTAGTCCTATAAATTTATTATCTATAATTGCAACTGATTCGGTAAAATCATAACCATCTGTATCTACAAAACCTACAATTTTAGCTCCTTTTTTCTTACATTTATCATAAAGTAATCTTAATCCATCTACAAAAGTATCTGAAAATGCTATTGCATCTCCCGTACCAAGTAATGCTATAGGTCTTTCTTTAAGATTAGGTAATTCATCTATAACTGCCATCCAATCATCTTGAACGTCTCCTAATCCCCAAGTTGATGCACAAAAAATTAAAAAATCAAAATCATCCATATCATCTATTCCATCTGCAACGTCAAACATTTCAGACCCTTCTATATTATCTCTTAAAATTTCTGCAACTTCTTCTGTTACTCCTGTTGTTGTTCCATAAAATATTCCTACTGACATTATTCCTCCTAATTTTTATTTTCTATTTATTTCTCTTAATCGTTCTTTTTGAACTGTTACAAAATGTGCAACAACTGAATTTCTCTCTAATTCTGACATTTCATCTAAAGATAATCATACAGTTTCATCATTAAAATTTTTTATCATTAAATTTACTATTCATAACAAAATCTATCTCTTAATAACTTTTATTTTACTCTATTATTTCTATTATACCATTTATACATAAATATTTATAGTTTAAAAAATATGCATTGTTTTTTTAATGCATATTTTATAATATTTCTAATATACTATCATCTGATAATATATTTTCCCCATTTTCTAATTCTTCTTTTAATTTTACCTTAATTTGATTTGGCAATGACTTTATATATACATTATCATATCCATACTTTTCAATATTTGTTTTAGTTAATTTTAATACATTTTCAGGTATAGTTATATTATGTTCTAAGCTTACAAAATTCTCTTTTTCTTTTATATTATTATCTATTAATATTACTTTTTCAAACCTTGATAAATCTATTTCTTTTTTTATATTCGTTTTATCTATTATTGCAAATTTTTGATTATCATATTTTGTTGATATATAATTTTTAATTAATTTATCACTTATATTTAAATTCGTAAAAATCTTTTCATTTGATTTATTAGTCTCATATATAGCAAAGGTTTTAAATAATAAATGATAATGCTCATTTTTAATATTTATATCTCCTGTAATATTTTGACTACTTAACAATAGATTTTTATCATCTTTAAATAATATTGATAATGCTTTTTTCTCTATGCTATTATATTCTCTAACTCCTATTAACATTTTTTTAATTTTATTAAAAATATTAACATCATTTTTTTTATAACTTGTAAAACTGTAGTCTCTTTTTATTAATATTTCAACACTATTTATATCTTCACTATTTTTTACTTTCTCTACCTTTATATTATATTGGTAATTATAGAATTTATTAGATTGTATTAATACTCTTGCTATATTATCATCTAATTTAGAAACATATTCTCTATTTTTATATATCAAAACCCTTTGTGCCTTTAATTCTAAAGTCAATTCATCATCTAAATTAATTTCTTTATTAGTATAAAAGATTGATTTCATAGGATAACTAGTACCATATAGAGAATTTAAATACTCAAATTTATCATCTTTTAATAAAGATTCTTTCATGTCTTCTATATATATTTTAGTATAAAATCTACCCTTATATTTATTAAGATTTATCTTATACACTATGTCATAAAAAGTCTTATCTTTTAATTCATCATTAAAAAACCAAACTGCACCCCTATTTGTATAACCTTTTTGACTTATATCAAAACTTAAATGATTTTTCTTTTCTCCTATAAGTCTTTGATTTTCTATTATTACATTTTTAGTTAAAAATACAGGAGTTGGATTTCCAAAACCAAATGGTTTTAGTAATTCTAAGGTCTTATAAAATTCATAAGACATTTTATTAATACTAATAGACTTATCTATGCTAATTACTTTACAAAAATCATCTTCTTTTAAATTTTTTCTGGCATACTCATTTATTTTCTTTTTAAATTCAGGTATATTTTCAATTTTAATTGTAAAACCTGCAGCTCCTTTATGTCCACCATATTTAACTAATAAATCTGAACAATATTGAAGTGCTTTAGTAATATCAAAATTAGAAATACTTCTACAAGAAGCAACTGCTATACCCTCATTAGTTTTTTCTTCTAATATTATGCTTGGCTTATAGTACATATCAACTATTTTTGCTGCTACTATACCTATAACACCATGATGGTAAGTAGGGCTACTACTAATTAAAATAAAATCATCTATATCTTCTAATTCCTTTTTTGCCAACTCAAATATATCATTTTGTATTTGTTTTCTTTGAGAATTTTTAGATAATAGTTCATTTATTATTACTGATATCTCTCTTTCATTTTGTGATGTTAATAATTTTACTGCTAGTTTTGCATCTTGTAATCTACCAGCAGCATTAAATACTGGACTTATTGCAAAGCCTATATCTGCTGTAGTATATTCATCTTTTTCACTATCAAATAGTTTATCACATAACATTTTTAATCCTAGATTAGTAGTATTTGCTAGTCTTTCAAGACCAAACTTAACTATTATTCTATTTTGATTTATAAGCGAAACTACGTCTGCTACTGTTCCTAATGAAACTATATCAATATATTTAAAAGCATCTTCTCTCTTGTCATATATTTCAAATAGGCTTATAAGGAGCATAAAGGCCGTACCAACGCCTGCCAAATCATTAAAGCTATACTTATTCTCTAATCTTTTAGGATTGACCACAGCGAACGCATTAGGCACTATGGGGTTTAACAAAGTATGATGGTCTGTAATAATAGTTGTAAGTCCCAATTTATTTGCATATTCAATTTCTTTATATGAAGTTATTCCACAATCAACAGTTATAACTAAATCTACATTATCTTTTTTTATACTCTCTAATGCTTCCATATTTAATCCATAACCTTCATCTCTTATGGGAATATAGTAAGTTATATTAGTTGCACCAAGTTCTTGTAAACCAAGATAAAGTATAGAAGTTGCAGTTATACCGTCAACATCATAATCTCCATATATACAAATTCTCTCATTATTTTCTATGGCTTTTTTTACTCTATCTCTAGCCTTAGTCATATCATATAAAAGTTTAGGATCTTCTAAATTTTCTAGTTTAGGTTGCAAAAAATTAACTATATCTTCTTTTTTAGTGATATTTCTTGCCGCTAATATGCTAAGTATATCTTTATCAACAGAAAGATTAGTTTTTATTACATTCCCTTTTTTTAAATCCCACTTTGTCTTTTTCATATTTATAATATAATTAAATTATATCTCCTTTTCTTAATTTCATTAATGTATCTAATTTGCAGATTGATATTTTTTAACAGCTTTAAACCACAGTTTATACACCACAAAACTTAATATCACTGTGGAAAGCATATATGCTATCATATACGACGAATTTACTTCTCCTTTTAATATATTAATAGGTGCATTATATACCATTAAATATGATAATCCATAAATAAAAACATACCTTATTGCCTTAGGGTATATTTTAATTGGCTTTGAACCCATATCATCTAATTCTTCTGTATATGCCATTATTGAGTTTGCCTTTTCAAAATAGAAAACTAGTATAACTAATAATCTATTAACTAAGAATATATACCATGCCCCTATAAAAAGCATTAATGTGTATAACAAAATTCCAGTTATTGTTAAATTTTGAAAAGTAAATAAATATATTTGTAAAAATATATATAATATTGCTGTTATTAAACTTTGTAAATCTATACCATTAAAAGTATAGTACCAAAAAGAATTAGTTGGTCTTATTAAATCATAATCTAATTCTCCAGATAAGACTCCAAAATAAATTTTTTCTTGCCCTTTTAAAAATACAGAATAACTTAATGGTATTATTATATTTCCTGTAACAATTAAATTAAAATATTCTATTCTAGTAAGTCCACCTAATGTATCTGTATATTCAAAAAATACATAGCCTGAAAGTATTTGTAAAATAAAAAATAGGTTAACTATAAAAAACATTATTATAGAAGTGGTTCTAAGTGATATAGTTTCCATTACACTTATTTTTAATAATCTCATAAATATTTTTATATTCATACCTATGCACCCATACCTTCATAAGTTTTTATACCTTTTTTAAGTAATACAAAATACATTGTTCTAAATAAAATAATCCATAATATACATACTACTATATAAGAAATAGTTTCATTTATACTTATACTTGATTGTATTGTTTTAGTTAAACCAAATACTATTATTCCAAATGGATTATATTTAATCATTCTAAATATATTCATTGGAAGTACATCTAATGGAAAATATGTTCCTGACGTAATAAAATATATTCCATTTAATAGTCCTACTAAAGGCCATGTTTCTAGCATCCAAAAACCTAAACAAGATAATACTGACATTAAATAAAAACTCATTAAAAATACTAAAATAAATAGTATTATAGTTAATAAATAATTATATGAAAAAATATTTTTACTAAACATTGTAATAAGCATAAAGAAAAATCCTAATTTAATTATGTTTTCTCCCAAATGATAAAAAAAACTTTCCTTTATTATGCTTATAGGTCTAATTAGTAGCATACTAAATTTACCAGTATGCACTAAATTCCCTAATCTTGTTAAATTTTTGAAATCACAAATATAGTGTATTAAATTAGCAATTAAAATGTATATTATCATTTCTTTTTTAGTATAACCAGAAATAATTTCATTTCCAGATGATACATACACTCCTTGCCAAAGAAAAATATTAACCATAATTGAAAAAATATAAAGTATAAATCTATTAACTAAATTAAATCTATAATTAAACCCTATTAATACTTGATTTATTAAAATTTTAAAGTATTTTTTCATATTACCCCTTACTAAAAATTTCAAATATGATTTCATCTACTTCTCTTGTATTATTATCTATTTCTAACACATTATCTAAATGCATTTCAAATTTATTTTTTTCTAATTTGGTCCATTTAATAGTGTCATCTTTTATAGGAAATTCATCATTAGTTGTTGTTATTACATATTTTCTTTCTACCTTAT
>NZ_LOQI01000017.1:0-188 GCF_001517915.1 Oceanivirga salmonicida
CTCTATTATATTTTATTATAGTTTCCAATGTATAGTTTTCAAATATTCCATTTTTTTCTATTAAAAAACCAGTATTGATTTTGTCGCTAACCTTTATATTAAATCCATCTAAACTCATACCTTCATATGCTTTTGGTATAACTATATACTCATTTTCACTTACTTTTCTATTTTCTAAAGTTTTTAAT
>NZ_LOQI01000017.1:206-25968 GCF_001517915.1 Oceanivirga salmonicida
GAATTTTTTAATTTTATTTCATATTCATTCTCTAAATTTTGAATTTCTTTTTTTAGTTTTTGTTCAGATTTTTCTAATATTTGTTTAGCATCATTATTGGCTTTTTCTAAAAGACTATTAGCACTGTTATTAGCATCTTCTAATATTTTAGCTACTATTCTTTCTAAATTATTCATATTAAACTCCAATATTATTTAGTAATATAAATGATATAACGAATGCAAGTAATGCATATATTTCTACCATTGCTGAATATATTATACCTTTAACGAATTGACTTTCATTTTTTATAAGTATAGTAATTGCTGACATTGAAACTTTTGCTTGTGATACTGCTGAAAAATAACCAATTATTGCTATTGGTAAACATGCAAATAATATATTAAATCCTGTTGCTAATGTTAATGTTCCACTTATCTTACCTAATGCTACTAATCCTATAACGAACCCATATAATCCTTGTGAACCTGGTAATAATTGATAAATTAGTGATTTAGCGAACTTTTCTGGTTCATCTATTACTACTCCTGTTGCTGCTTCCCCAACTATTCCTACTCCCTTTGCTGATCCTATACCTGGAAGTGCCACTGCAAATACGATTCCTAAAATACCTAATACTGCTCCTGTGTCTTTAAAAATTTCTAATAACATAATTTATATTTCCTCCTTAATTTTCTTTTATATTTATATATTTTTCTTCTATAACAAAATCTTTGAATTCTTTTCCGCCACCTTCATAGAATTTACTGAAAAATTCTACATATATTAGTCTTGCTGTATGTACATATGCTCCTAATAACGATAGTAGAAGATTTATTGTTTGACCTATTACAAATACTAATGATACAAATATTATTGTACTGTATTTATAACCTATCATAGAACATATCATATTAACTGACTGTGCTATAAATCCACCTGATAATCCTAATGCCATAAGTCTTAAATACGAAACTAAATCTCCTAAATAACCTGTAAGACCATAAACTGTATATACTCCTAATCCGAATTTACCGCCAACACCTTTTAATTTTCTACCAGCTGTAAATAGCATGACTAATAGCGAAGCATATAGTATATATTTAGCGATTTCACTAGATAATGCGATATATGCCATTGCACTACTTAGTACAACATATAATACTCCAACATCAAGTATAGCATCTAATACTTTACCATCTCTAATTAGAACATAGGCTTTTACTCCTAATCCTAAGAATAAATGTACTACTCCAAAGAGTACTGATAATATCATTATCTTATTATACTCTGTAACAGGATCTAGTAATCTATATACATTTATAGGAAGGTTAAAGTATGAACCGTATACTACTCCCCATATCATTATTGAAAAACTTAGGTAGAATAAGAATTTAACCATTCTTCTTGTACTCTTACTCAAATTACAAGTTTTCAATACTAGGGTTGATAATATTAACATTATAAGACCATAACCAAAGTCTGCAACCATCATCCCAAAGAATAACCAATAAAATGGTGCTACTACTGGTGTAGGATCAACTTCATCATAACTAGGTATAGAATAAGTTTTTACTAAATCTTCAAATGCTTCATTGAATTTATTATTTTTAAATTTAATAGGTATATTTCTATCATCTTTTTCTACTTCTTTAAATTCTAAATAATAATAATCCTCTGCAATTTTTTCTATTTTTTCTGAAAAAGTTTCTTTTTTATCTTCTGGTATAAATCCTGCAATTACACTTAAATTTTGTATAGTACCAAATTTTTCACTTACACTTTCTCTTAATTTTTGATTTTTATAATATTCATAAGAGATTTTTAGAGTTTCTATTTCAGAAGTAAATTCTTTTAATTTACTCTCTGCTTTTCTTATTTCTCCTTTACAATTTCTTATTTTTTCATCATATTCTTTCAAATATTCTTTAGGAGTTTTTTCTAACTCAATACTAATATTATTAAAACCAGAATTTCTTAATATAGCATCAATTTTTTCATAATCATTTTTTAAAATCAATAAACTTATTATAATCTCTTTATTAGTTCTTTTTAGAATTTCGTAATGTACTAAATTCTCTTTTTTATCTAACTCAGATTCCAAATTTTCAAAATTTTTAGTTGCTATTGTTCCTAAAATAAAATTGGATTTTCTTAATTTTAAAATATCATTTTTAGAAATATCTAACTCTATAAAATCTTCATATTCTTTTATTTTATTTTGATAGTCTTCTATTTGTTTATTCATGCTATCTATTTTATTAGTTTCAATTACTATTTCACTTTCTAGATGCATTGCATTACTATTACTTACATATTTTTCCAGTTCATCGTAAGTAAAAGTTTTATTACCCTCTTTTAAAGATTTAATAGCTCCCTTAGATACTTCATATCTTTTTACATTTTTAATAGCATTATCTAATTTAAAAATTTTTTCATCTATGTCTTCAAGATTTTCTGATTTAAAATTACCATAGCCATATTTTTTTATATCGCTTAATCTAAAATCAACTTCTTTAAACTTTTGAAAACTATCTAAGAGTTCTTTTTTCTTATTTTCAAAAACTATCAAATTAAATTCAGTCATTTTTACTATTGCCATATCTTTATCCTATCTTAAAAATTTTTCAATAATTTCTTCTACTAATTTATCAGTCATACCCGCTGTCTTTTCTTTTATTTCAGTAGTTTTTTCATTTGCTAGCTTAATTTCAACTTCTAATTCATTTATTAAATTAGACTTTTCTTTTTCAAGGTTTTCTTCCAATTCATTTTTTTTATTTGAAATTTCTTTTTCAAAATTTATGCTCGCCTTTTTTCTGCTTTCTTCTAAAATTAAATTTACCTTTTGATTAGCTTCTGCTAATAAGCTTTGTGCCTCTTTTTCAGCCATACTAAGCTTGTTTATTGCTTTTTGCAATTATATCATCTCCTTTAACTTTAAGATTTCTTGTGCTATTTGAACTGCATTAGTTGCTGCTCCTTTTCTAATGTTGTCTGCAACTATCCATAGATTAAGACCACTTTTTAATGAATAATCTCTTCTTATTCTACCAACAAATGTTTCATCACTACCTTCTACAAATAAAGGCATAGGATAACCATTTTCTTTTAATTCATTTTGTACTATTACACCTTTTGTTTTACTAAGACCTTCTATTAATTCTTCTAAGTCAAAATCTTTTTCTAGTTCTACATTAACACTTACAGAATGAGCATATCTAACTGGGACTCTAACACAAGTTGCTGTAACTTTTAAATCAGGTAATCCAAGAATTTTTTTAGTTTCTTCTATCATTTTTACCTCTTCTTTAGTATACCACGATTTTTCAAATTTATCTATTTGAGGTATTAAATTAAAAGCAATTTGTGTAGTAAATTTTTTACTTTCATTTCCTTTTAAATTTTCTTCTAAATCAATTAATGCATTTTGCCCCGCTCCTGACACTGATTGATATGTTGAATATACTACTCTTTTTAGACCATATTTATCTTGTAAAAATTTAAGTGTTGGTATAACTGTTATAGTAGAGCAATTAGGATTGGCTATTATACCTTCAGTTGTTATCTTATCCGCATTTACTTCTGGTACTACTAATGGGATATTATCTTGCATTCTAAAATAACTACTGTTATCAACAACTACTGCTCCTTTTTTGTAAAAAATTGGAGCAAATTTACCAGAAATTTCTCCACCTGCCGAAAATAAAGCTATATCTATATCATTTTCAATATTCTCTTCGGTTAATTCAATAATTTCATAAATATTGTTTCTAAATTCAACTTTTTTACCTTTTGATCTTGAAGATGCATATAAGTATAATTTGTTTATTGGAAAATCTCTTTCTTCTAAAATTTTTAAAAATGTTCTTCCAACTAATCCAGTTGCACCTACTATTGCTACATTTAATTTCATAATTCTATTTCTCCTATAAATACTTGTTTCGCTTCCCCTGTCATATATAGATTTTCATCTTCATCTATCTCTATTATTAATTTCCCACCTAAAAGTTTAGTTGTAAATTTATTATTTACTAAGCCTTTTTTATATGCTATATAACCACTTGCAACTGCACCTGTTCCACATGCAAGTGTAATACCAACACCTCTTTCATGTGTTATTATCTCTAAATTATCTTTATCAATAACTTTCACTAAATTCACATTTGCATTATCTGGAAAAT
Organism: Oceanivirga salmonicida; assembly: GCF_001517915.1. Classification (NCBI taxonomy): domain Bacteria; kingdom Fusobacteriati; phylum Fusobacteriota; class Fusobacteriia; order Fusobacteriales; family Leptotrichiaceae; genus Oceanivirga; species Oceanivirga salmonicida. The sequence goes on from NZ_LOQI01000017.1 coordinate 4,370, forward strand.
TAATTTTATCATCTCCTATTATTTTAGCACACTTTTTGATATTTTCAATATTAAAATTATTATTTTCTAATATTATTACATGATCAGCACCAGTATTTAGATAATCCATAGTAAAATTTGAGTCTATTTTTTTATTTTCAAAATAGATTTTAGCCTTTCCCATAAAGACTCTATACTTATTTTTACCTGCTTTTTCTATTTTTTTATCTCCTGATAAAGTTTTAATTATTTTATTATCTTCATCAATATAATCTAAAAAATGTGCATAACATCTTATACCATTACCACACATTTTAGCTACACTACCATCTGAATTATAAAAATCCATATATGGTACTCCATCTTTTAATGTATGTATTATTATACCATCAGCACCTATACCAAAATGTCTATCACATAATTTGATTATAGTTTCAGTTGATATTTTTTCTTCTACTATTATAAAGTCATTTCCAGCACCATGATATTTATAGAATTTCATTATTTTACTAACCCCTTTTCTTTTAAAAGATTATTTAATTTTTCCCTTGTTTCATTTGTTGCTTTTACTAGTGGTAATCTTAAATTATTTTTACATAAACCTAATATGTCCATAGCTTCTTTTACAGTTGTAGGATTTCCTTCAATAAACATATTTCTGCTTATTTCATATAGATACTCATGTATTTCATACTTAGAGTTTGAGTTATAAAATTTAGAAACTTTATCAGGTAATATATTAGCAGTAACTGATATTACTCCATCACAACCAATAACTGACATAGGCATAATCAAATGATCTTCTCCTGATAATATACTAATATTATCTCCACATAATAATTTAATTTCTATCATTTGTTCTATTATTCCACTTGCTTCTTTAACAGCAACTACATTTTCTAATTTTGATAATTCAAACATAGTATTAGCCTGTATATTAACTCCTGTTCTACCAGGTACATTATATACCACTATTGGTATGCCTAACTTGTTTATTTCCTCATAATGAGCCTTTATACCCCTTTGAGATGGCTTATTATAGTATGGACAAGTTGATAAAACTGCATCTGCACCTAATTCCATACATTTTTTAGATAATTCTACTGCTTTTTTAGTTGAATTAGCACCTGCTCCTGCTATAACTAAAACTCTTTTATCAACTTTTTTAATTACAGTAGATATAACATCTATGTATTCTTGTTCACTTAAAGTCGGAGTTTCTCCTGTAGTTCCACAAGGAACTATACCAGCAATTCCATTTTGTATTTGAAATTCAACTAATTTTTTTAATGTTTTATAATCAACACTTCCATCATCATTAAATGGAGTTACTATTGCCACAAATGCACCTTTTAATCTCAATTTAGACATATTTTTGCCTCCTTATATTTTAAATTCTTGTGCTAATAAACCTGCAATAACTTTTGAAACTTCTTCATCAACTATCAATGATATACTAATTTCTGAAGTAGAAATTTGATGAAAACTTAAACTATTTCTTGCTAATATCTTAAATATTTTAGACATAATTCCTATATGACTTATCATTCCTATACCTACCAACGATACTTTTGAAACTTCTTTATTTATTACCACAGTAGCATTTTCTAAATCTAATTCAGAAAATAATTTATTTACTAATTCAATATCAGTTTTAGGTGTCGTAAATGCTATACTTCCATTTTCAGAAATTACGTCATTATGACTTATTACATCAATATTTATACCTAATTTTTCAGCCTTAGAAAATATTGGTTCTAAATTTTTTGCATAAGTAGATATATTGTCTACTGTTACCATTAAAGTATTATCATTTATTGATATTCCTGTTATATCTTTTTCTTCCATTTTTTTCTCCTTAAATGTTATAAGAGTTCCATTAGATTTACTTAAACTTTTAGAAACATATATTGGAACTTTGTATTTATAGCCTAGTTCAACTGCTCTTGGTTCCATTACACCCGCACCAAGATATGCTAATTCCATCATTTCCTCATAAGAAATTTTATCTAATTTTTTTGCTTTTGAATAAATTCTAGGATCTATGCTATATATACCATCTACATCTGTGAAAATATAGCAAGGACAATTTAATGTTGCTGCTATGGCAACAGCAGTTGTATCAGAACCACCACGACCTAAAGTCGTAACGTCTCCAAATTCATTTATTCCTTGAAATCCAGCAACTATTACTATTTTATGTTCTTTTATTTTCTTTTCTAATTTTTCTTTATCAATACTGTGTATTCTACTTTTAGTATGCACACCTTTTGTTTTTATACAAAGTTGTTCTCCTGTCATAGAAATACTATTTAAGCCTAAACTATTTAATGCTATACTAAGTAGGGCTATAGTTTGATTTTCTCCAGTTGACATTAATCTATCTAACTCACGACCAGATGGACTATTAGTTATTTCATTTGCTAAATTTATTAAATTATTAGTTGTTTTTCCCATAGCAGACACAACTACTACTATATCATCATTAAGGCTAACTTCTTTTAAATAACTAGCAATAGCCATTATTTTTTTTGTATCTGCAACAGAAGATCCCCCATATTTATATACTAACATTTCTCTCCTTTATTTTTTATTATTTATTTCTTTAAATAAAGACCAATACCCCGATATTAATCCTAAAAACAACATTACTATTAAAAGTATATCAGATTTTCTAAGAAGTATATATTTAGATATAAATAAATATAATAATAACATTAATATCATAGGGGCTGTTATGGTATAAATAAATCCAGTTGCTAATGAAAAATACTTAGCAAAACTTTTATCATTTTTTTTCATTTTTTTTCTCCTTATTTTTTAGCGATTATAAAAACTCTTCCCTCACCATACTCAGCATTTTTAGCCATATCATAGATATAATAAGAATTTTTATTTAATAAATCTACCACTTTTTCTATATCATATATATATTTTGTATGTTTTTCAAAGTATCTAGTATATATTTCATCATTTTCTTTGAAAAATATATCAATTTCTATATTATGTTTATTATACCCCATATTTTCGTATTGCCATATTGCTAAATAATTATCTTCTTCATCAATAAATATATTATCTTCAAAAATTTCTTCAAAAATCTCTTCTAAAACCAAGTCAAAAATTAATATACCATTTTCATCTTGCATACTTGAAGCATTTTTTATAAATTGTTCTAAATCTTTATAACCATTAAAATAATTTACTGTGTCAAAATTACAAGTAATATAATCAAATTTTTTGTTTATATTTATTTTTTTTGTTATATCGTCATTAATGTATGTAATATCTGGAGATTTTTTCTTTGCAATATTTAACATATCTTTTGATATATCAAGTCCTGTAACATAAAAACCATCTTCATGAAACATTTTAGTTATACTCGCAGTTCCACAACCTATGTCTAATAAAGTTCCTTTTTTCTTCATGTATTTTCTTAAAAATTTATACCAATTAAGATAATCTATTCCTTTTGTAAAATCATCATATATATCTGCAAATTTTTTATGCATTAGTTAATTCCTTTTTTATTACTGAAACTATTTTATTTATATTTTCTTCAATTAAATCATCAGTTTTAGCTTCTATCATAACTCTTATAAGATTTTCAGTACCTGATTCTCTTACTATAATTCTACCACTATTTTTTAAAGAATTAGAACATTCTTCTATTATATTTTGAATATTTTTATTATTTTTCCATAAAGTTTTTTTCTCTTTATCTACAATTATATTCACCATTTTTTGTGGCCATAATTTAATTTTTTGAACTAACTCACTTAATTTTTTATTTGATTCAATTAGGGCAGAAACTAAATGGATAGATGCTAATATTCCATCTCCTGTTGTATTATGGTCTAGCATTATTATATGTCCTGACTGCTCTCCACCTAAATTTAGTGATTGGGCTTTCATTTTTTCTAATACATATCTATCACCTACATTGGCTCTAATTAATCTTATATTATTATCATTCAAATATTTTTCAAAACCTAAATTACTAAGTACAGTAGTTACTATAGTATTATTATTTAATAAATCTTTTTCTTTCAAATCAAGTGCTATTATTGCTATTACTAAGTCTCCATCTATTACATTTCCTAGTTCATCTACTGCTATCAGTCTATCTGCATCACCATCATATGCTAAACCTACATTAGCTTTATATAATTTAACCATTTCTTGTAATAATTTAGTATTAGTTGAACCACAATCTACATTAATATTTTTACCATTAGGTATATTATTTATTACCACTATTTCTGCACCTAAAGATTGAAATACTTTCGCAGCAACTCTATAAGCTGCTCCATTACCAGCATCTATTACTATTTTATAACCTTTAAAGTTGATATTAGTAGTTGATTTTAAAAATCTTCTATACATTTTCATATCATCTTCTGTAAATGCTAATCTTCCAAGTTTTTCAGGTCCTGCTAGATTTTGCATTAACATTTCTTTGTTGTCCATGTATTCTTCTAATAGTTCTTCTACTTCATCAGGTAGTTTATAACCGTCTTTACTAAAAATCTTTATACCATTATCTTTTATAGGATTATGTGAAGCAGAAATCATTACTCCTGCATCAACATTTTTAGCCCTTGTTAAATAACTAACACCAGGTGTTGGAAGTACACCAACAAAATCTATATTTACACCCATAGCAGTAAGTCCAGCAGTTAAAGCCGATCTTATCATATAACCTGAAATTCTAGTGTCTGAACCTAATACTAATCTAGGTTTTCTATTTTCCTCTTTTACTTTTTCTTTTAAATAATAACCTAGTGCTAAACCAAGTCTAGTTACTATGTCTATATTTAAATCTTTGTTTGCTTCCCCTCTTATACCATCAGTACCAAAATATTTTCTACTCATATTGTCCCCCACTTATACTACAACATACATAACCATATATGTGTAAATTCTTTTTATTATTTAAAATATAGTTATCATTATTTAAACATAAAGAATTTAATACTATTTTATTATCTATAATCTTAATATAAAATAAATCTATCTTAGACTTATATTTTACTAAGCAATATTTATTATTTGCTTCTAAACTAAAATCTAAATTTTTAAATATTAAAATATCGTTTTTAAAAAAAGGAGTATATTTATCTGTATCAACAGTAATAAAAAAATCTCCTTTCGTTATTTGTTTATATATTATACCCTTTTTTATTGTCATTATTTCTGCATCATTTGAAATAATAAAATTATCATCTGACAAAGTCCCTTTATTTTCTAAATATATTGTTTCAAAAACTGTAAATTCTTTTTTTATTTCTATTATTTCTTCACGAATATTTTTAGGTATTTTTCTAAAAGTTTCATATTTTTTTATTTGTTCTATATCTTCATCTAATACGTCAAATAATTTATAAAATTTATCTAAAAATTTATCAGAAACTTTTTTTCTATCATTTAAGATATTACTTAAATACTGTGGTTTCACTTCTAATAAATTTGCTAATGCCTGTCTTTTCATATTACTGGGTATATATTTTAATAATATTTCACAGGTTTTTTTCATTTTCTTCTTCTTCCATTTCCAATATCATATTTATTTCTTCTATCACTATATCAGGGTCTAAACCATGTATTGCTATTCCTTCATATAAAGTTTCTGCTGATGATATTATACAACCAACACAACCTAAACCATATCTCATTAATATTTCTGCAATTATTGGAAATTCTTCAACTGCTTCCATAATATTCATATCTGCGGTTACTCTTTTTTTCATATTTAAACTCCTCTACATAGGCGGCAAATTAAACTTACCATAAAATTGCTCTGTTCTTAATACATTTATTATTGCATTTGGATCTGTATTTTTTACTAATTTAACAATATCTTTAATTTCATAAGTTGATACTACTGTATATAATATACATACTTCTTCTTTTAAATAACAACCTTCACCTTTTAAAGCCGTCATACCATGATTAACATTACATGTATATGCTTTTGAAACTTCTTCTGGTATTTTAGTAATTATTTGTAATGTTGCCCTTGAATATCTCAAATAAAATGTTGCTATCGTTCTTGTAACTATGTATTGAAACACTATTGAATAACCTGCACTAACCCAACCAAAATTATAACCAAAAATTAAAATTATTATTGCATTAAATATAAATACATATTCCCAAATAGGTTTTCCAATTTTATTTGATACATAAAGAGCTATAAAATCTGTACCACCAGTAGACCCTTCTCCTCTTAATGCCAACACATTCATTAATCCATATAAATAACCACCTATTACTACTTCTAAAAAAGTATTGTTAAATAGTGGACTAAAATTAAATACTTGTAAAAATATTGATGTTATAATTATCTGTGTTAGTGATAAAAAAGCAAATTTTTTACTTATACCATTCATACACATTATAGCTACTGGAACATTTGATAGTACCAAAAGAAATGATACAGATACATGTATTCCTATTTTTCCTAATAACATATTTAGTAATATTGATAGCCCTGTAAATCCCATAGGAACTAAATTGGCAACCTGTAACATTGATTTTATAAGATAAGCTTGTGCAATTGATGATATTATTATCATACCTACATTAATAAACATTCTTTTTTTCATTTGTATATTTGTTCCTATTCTTAGTTTATTTTCAAGTTTATTATATACTTTATTAGGATTTTTTTCAACCTTAAAAAATTCACTAATCAATATATCAAAAAATTAATTGCTTTTAAAAATTTTCAAGATATACTTTTATTGATAAGCTTAAAAAATATTATAATTGGGAGGTTTTTATGAATGCAAAAAGGCCTAATGGATGGGCATTAATACCATTTTTGGTATTTGTTGGTTTTTATTTGTTTACAGGTTTTTACTTATCATATGCAGGACATGAATTAGCATTTTATGCTGTTAAACCCGTAATTTTTGCAATAATTGGAATAATAATGGCATTTATAATGTTTAAAGGGAGCATCAATGAAAAATTTGATAATTTAGTTAAAGGCTGTGGTGATAGTAATATTATAATAATGTGCCTTATATATGTACTAGCTGGAGCATTTGCTACTATTTCAACTGCTACAGGTGGAGTAGAATCAACTGTTAATTTAGGTATGAGTATAATACCACCACAATATTTAACAGCAGGTATATTCTTAATGGGTGCATTTATCTCACTATCTATTGGTACATCTGTTGGAACAATAGTTACTGTTGGTCCATTAGCACTTGGATTAGCAGACAAGGCAGGTATTGCAGTACCGTTAATGTTGGGTGCATTGGTTGGTGGTGCTATGTTTGGAGACAATCTATCAGTAATATCTGATACAACTATAGCAGCAACAAGAACACAAAATGTTCAAATGAAAGATAAATTTAAAATGAACTTTAAAATTGCTTTGCCAGCAGCAATAACTACATTTATATTATTACTAATATTTGCTAGACCAGAAACTACTGTTATAACTGAAACATATGAATATAATATTATAAAAGTTATACCATATCTTGTAGTTTTAATAGCGGCATTATCTGGGGTAAATGTATTTATTGTATTAACTTGCGGAACAATTTTATCTGGTATAGTCGGAATAGCAACTAATACATTTACAATATTAGATTTTACTAAAAATTTCTATAATGGTATGGCTAGTGTATTTGATATTTTAATATTGGCAATGTTGACTGGTGGACTAGCATATATGGTTAGAAAAGAAGGTGGAATTGATTGGATTATAGAAAAGACTAAAAAATTATTAGTCGGTAAAAAATCTGCAGAATTAGGTATAGCAGGATTAATTTCATTACTTGACATGGCAGTTGCTAATAATACAGTTGCAATAATTATAGCAGGTCCAGTTGCAAAAGAAATATCAAATGAATATAAAGTAGACCCTAGAAGATCAGCTTCATTACTCGACACTTTCTCTTGCGTCTTCCAAGGTTTAATACCTTATGGTGCACAGGTTTTAATAGCAGCAGGATTAACTAATGGTTTAGTAACACCATTCCAAATTATGCCATATTTCTGGTATCAATTTATACTTGCTGTATTTGCAATAATATCAATATATATACCATATACAAATGCTAAAACTGAATGGGATTTTGAAAATGATAAAGTGAAAGGGGAATAATAAAAATGAATTCAAAAAATGAAATGAAAAAAATGGGATTTTCGACTAAGTCGATACATGCAGGGCATGAAACTAACAAATATGGAGCATTAGCAACACCAATTTATCAAACTTCTACTTTTATATTTGATAATGCTGAACAAGGTGGTAGAAGATTTGCACTAGAAGAAGATGGGTATATCTATTCAAGATTAGGTAATCCTTCATGTGCTGAAATTGAAGAAAAGGTTGCTATGTTAGAAGAAGCTGAAGCAAGTGTTGCAACTGCTTCAGGTATGGGTGCTATAGCATCTGCTATATGGACTAATGTTGAAAGTGGAGATCATATATTAGCTTCAAAAACTTTATATGGTTGTACATTTGCTTATTTAGAACATGGTATAAAAAAATTTGGTGTTGAAGTTGATTTTGTTGATATTACAGATTTAAAAGCTGTTAAAAAAGCTATGAAAAAAAATACTAAGATAATATATATTGAAACACCAGCAAATCCTAATATGACTATTGCTGATATTAAAAAAATATCAAAAATAGCTCATAGTAAAAAAGATTGTATATTAATTGTAGATAATACTTACTGTACACCATATATTCAAAAACCTATAAAATTAGGAGCAGATATTGTAGTTCACTCTGCAACAAAATATCTAAATGGACATGGTGATGTAATAGCAGGTTTTGTTGTAGGTACTAAAGAATTAATTGATAAAGCAAGATTAGTTGGAATCAAAGATATGACTGGTTCAGTTTTAGCTCCATTTAATGCTTTCTTAATTAATAGAGGTCTTAAAACTTTATCAATAAGAATGGAAAAACATTGTAGTAACGCAATGAAAATAGCTAAATTCTTAGAAAAACACCCTGCAGTAAAATCGATAGAATACCCTGGATTAAAGAGTTTTAAATACTATGATATTGCTAAAAAACAAATGAGTTTACCTGGTGCTATGATATCATTTGAATTAAAAGGTGGATTAAAAGCAGGTATAAAAGTCATGAATAGTGTTAAATTATGTACACTAGCAGTATCTTTAGGAGATTGTGAAACATTAATTCAGCATCCTGCTTCAATGACTCATTCTCCATACACAGAAGAAGAAAGATTAGAGGCTGGAATTACAGATGGTATGGTTAGATTATCAGTTGGTTTAGAAGATGTTGATGATATAATAGCAGATTTAAAACAAGCACTAAATAAAGTAAAATAAGTATTAAAAAAGATGATTTTCTACAAAAGAGAATCATCTTTTTATTTATTTTAAAAAATTTAACCTAAATTTCTAACTTAGGAGCTCACTTTTTCTTCTTACCATCTTTAAATTTAGCCCAAACACCTGTTTTAGTTAATAAAGATTTAACTGTTTCAGTTGGTTGTGCTCCATTTGATAAGAATCTTAAAACTTCTTCTTCATTTAATTTAACTTGATTTTCTTCAACTAAAGGATTATATGTTCCTAAGTATGCTATTGCTTTACCATCTCTTTTACCTAATGCTTCCATTGCTACTATTCTGTAAAAAGGTTGTTTTCTTCTTCCTAATCTTGTTAATCTTAATTTTACCATTATATTACCTCCATATTTTTTTAACTATTTTTTCATAAATCTATTCATACCTGGTATGCTACCACTATTAAACATTTTAACCATTTTTTTCATTTGTTCATATTGCTTCAATAATTTATTTACGTCTGCAACACTAACTCCACTACCTTTTGCTATACGAGTTTTTCTTGAGAAAACTTTTAACAATTGCGGATTTCTTCGTTCTTCTATTGTCATAGAATAAATAACTGCCTCTACCCTTTTTAATTCTTTTTCTGCACCATTCATATCTATGTCGCCTAAATTAACACCAGGTATTAACTTTAATATACCACCCAAGGAACCCATCTTTTTTATCATCTTAAATTGTTTTAGAAAATCTTCAAAATCAAATTGATTTTTTCTAAATTTTGCTTCCATTAATTTGGCTTCTTTTTCATCAATAGCTTCTTTTGCCTTTTCAACTAGTGATACTACGTCTCCCATACCAAGTATTCTTGATGCTAATCTTTCAGGGTAAAACTTAGAAATTTCATCTAATTTTTCACCTTCACTTATGTATTTTATTGGTTTACCACATACTTCTTTTATAGATAATGCAGCACCCCCACGAGTATCTCCATCTAATTTAGTTAAGACAACTCCTGTTATTTCAAGAGTTTCATTAAAACTCTTTGAAACATTCACAGCATCTTGACCTGTCATACCATCTACTACTAATAAAATTTCATCTGGCTTTGCTAAATTTTTAATATTTTCTAATTCTAGCATTAATTCTTCATCTATATGTAATCTTCCAGCAGTATCTATTATTACTGTATTTATCTTTTCAGTCTTTGCATACTCTAAACCATTTTTTACAATTTCTAATGCATCACTTGAATCTTCAATAGTATAATTTTTAGCTCCAATTTGAGCAGATAAAACTTTTAATTGCTTTTTAGCTGCTGGTCTATAAACATCAGCACCTATAAGTAATAACTGTTCTTTTTCTTTTTGTAATAGTTTTGCTAACTTTGCTGCAAAAGTTGTTTTACCTGCACCTTGAAGACCTACTAACATAACCACTCTTATACCATTAGATGCCTTATTTATTTCAACATTTTTTCCGCCCAATACTTCAATTAATTCATCATTTATTATTTTAACAAATTGTTGTCTAGGGTTTACACCCATTAATACTTCTGAACCTAAGGCTTTTTCTTTTATTCTACTGACAAAATTTTTAACTACCCTATAATTCACATCTGCTTCTAATAATGCTAATTTAACTTCTCTTAAAGAATCTGAAATATTGGCTTCTGTTAATTGACTTTGTCCACTGACTTTTTTCATTACTGATTTTAATTTATCACTTAAACTATCAAACATACTAATAACCTTTCAAATCTTTAATTATTTTTTCCAAATATTTCTTAGTAAAATTTTCATTTAACTTTTCTAAATTACTAATATATTCTTTTTCTTTTTTTAATATTCCTAATTTCAATTCATATTCATCTAATTTAGTACATGATCTTTTTATATTCTCAAATACAGCTTGTCTTGATATATTAAGTGCATTTGAAATTTCTGTAAATGAATTATCTTCTTCAAAAAAGGCACTCATATATTTCTGTTGCTTCGCACTAAATAAGTCTTTATATATACTAAACAATTCAGAATATTTTAAAAATTCTTCTATTTCTTTCATAACAAGGTAATTCTACACTAATCTCAAAACTTTGTCAAGTATTTTTTCTTGACAAAATTCTAAAATCATATTTTGTTCTTTTTTTAACAATGAATTATTGACTTGACAAAGAGAAAAAACAAGTTATACTATGTTGAAAACGGTTACTGAAAACGGTTACTAATAAAAAAATTTAGGAGGAAAAAATGAAAACATTAAAGGGTTATAAGACTATAATATTGGTCTTGTTATTCACAATTTTTTCAATTGCATCTTATACAGAAGTGGTTGAAGCAGGAAAAACACATATAATTATACATTTTAAAGAGAATGATAATGTAGGTCGTTCTGCATATATATGGGCACAGAATGAAAAAGGTTTTCCAAATCAAAAAACATTTGAAGGTATTGAAAAAAAATTAAATTATACTGATAGCTTCGGAAAGGTATTTGATATTAAACTTAATGAAAGATATGAACAAATTGGACTTTTATTTGTTAAATTTAACGGGACTACACCAGATTGGAATACAAAAGAACTTGATGATAGATATATAGAATTAAAAGATGGTTTTGCTGAAGTTTGGGTTACACAAAATGTAAAAGATCCTAAAAATGAAAATCCTGATAACAAGGCAGAAATATATTTAAAAACTTTAAATCAGTTAAACCAAGCCCAAGTAGATAGAATAAAACCTTTATTAGAAAAAGCATATAAAGATAATGACATGAATAAAATAAACGAACTTACAACAGAAGCAAGTAAACTTAATGGTAAAATGTCTGAATTAAAAGATAAGGTAAAAGAATTAGAGAAATTTATTACTGATAATCCTGGTTTAGATCCTTCTAATGTAAAATCTCTAAATGATTTAAAAAACGGTATTGACACTGAAGATTTAAAATTAGAACAAGTAGAAAGTAAAATTAAGGCAATAGATGATAAAATAAATGAAATTAAAACTAAAATGAATATTATGGAATTAAAACAAAAAGCAAAAGATAAAATTAATGCTTTGCAAGATATAAACCAAATGCAAAAAAATTCATTAAATGCTAAAGTTGATACTGCTACAAAAAATAATGAAATTGAAAAAATTAAAACTAATGCTAATGAACTTGATATTCAAATGAAAGAACTAAAAAAACTAAATGAGACATTAACTAGTTTTATAACTGATAATAATGCTGATTTAAATGATACTGATAAGACAACTCTAGATAATTTAAAAAATAGCATAGATCTTAATGCTAATTTAGAATTAGATTCTATAAAAGCAAAAATTAATGAAATCAAAAATCAACTTGGTAATATAAATACTACTTTAGAAGCAACAAAAAAATTAAAACTTGCCAAAGAAAAAGCAAAAACTGAAATTGAAAATATAAATGATTTAAATAATAAACAAAAAGCTGATTTAAAACAAAAAATTGATGCTGCTGGTAGTAAAGGAAATATTGACTTAATTAAAACTAGTGCAGATGAACTTGCTATAGAAATGAAAAAATTTAACGAAAAATATACAAAACTTGATACATACATAAAAGGAACAGAATTTAATAATATAACTGAAGAAAATAAAACTAAATTAAAGGATTTAAAAACTGAAGTAGATAGTAAAAAAGATAGTAATTTAAATAAAGAAACAGTTATAGAATTAACTAAAAAAATTGATGATATATTAGAAAATGTGAAAAATTCACCTAATACACTTGATACTGCTAAAATAGATACAAAAAATAATATCAAAAAATTAGACAAATTAAATGCTAAACAAAAAACTAAATTAGAAAATGAGATTAATTCTGCTAATAATGTAAATGAAGTTAATACAATCAAAACTAATGCAAATGAACTTAATACTGAAATGAAAAAGCTTGATGAGAAATATACAAAACTTGATACATACATAAAAGGAACAGAATTTAATAATTTAACTGCTGAAAACAAAACTAAATTAAATGAATTAAAAACTGAAGTAGAAAATAAAAAAGATATTGATTTAGATAAAAATGCAGTCGTAGATTTAACTAAAAAAATTGATGATATATTAGAAAATATAAAAGTAGTTAGTCCACTTGATATAGCTAAGCAAAAAGCCAAAACAGACATTGAAACATTAAAAGATTTAAATAATTTACAAAAGGATGACCTAAAGACTCAAGTTACTGCTGCAGTAGATGAAAAATCTATTGCTAGAATAGTAAACACTGCTAAATTATTAGATAGAGACATGTTAGATTTAAAAAATAAATTAGCTGAAATAAATAATTATCTAAAACAAAATGATAATATATTAAATGACAAGGATAAAAATGCTTTAAAAAAATTGATTGATGATTCTACTAATAAGAATTTAGATAGTAATAAAATAAAATCATTAATACAAGAATTTAATGATAAACTTAATGAATTTAATATAGCAATAAATAAAAAAAATAATAAAAAAATTATAGATAATTTAAAAAATTTAAATTCAGAACAAAAAAAAGCATTAAAAGATGAAATAACTGCTGAAAATGATAGTGATAATCTAAAAGAAATATTAGAAAAATCTATTGAACTTGATGCAGAAATGAAAAAACTTACAGACAAAATTAAAGAAATAGATGATTTCAAAACAAGTCCTGAATATGATAAGTTAGAAGCTGCAGATAAAACTAAGATTGATAACTTAAAAACTGAACTTGATACTGAAAAAGTTAAAAATTTAAAAATTGATAAGGTTAAAGAATTAATTGAAAAGGTAACAGCTGAATTAAATAAAGCAAAATCTATGCAAATTAAATGGGAAGATTACAAAAAATATGCTGATGCTTTCTATTACAAAGATAATGATATAGTAAATAGAATTAATGATAATTTCTTTATAAACATAAATGGTAGTAAAGAATTAGTTGGAAATAATGGATTAAACTTCATTGCTGGATTACAAATAGGTGGAAATTATACATTTAAAGATTTAGGTCTAAGTGTTGGTGGATTCGCTGAATATCAAAATAAAATTGCACATAATACAGCAGTTGGGGTCGCTATTAAATATAAAGAATTAGAATCATTCGTAAGATATAGATTAGCACTATATGATAAAAAATTAAATCATAATGTTGATATTTATGCTAGATATTCTAAAAACTTTAACTTTGGCAAATTAAATGTTAAACCTATTGTTGGTGCTTACTTAACTTATTCAAGTAAAGTAACATTAGATGATAAGGTATTATTAAAAGATAGAGTAGGTGTTGATATAAACCTAGGAACTAATATTTCATATGAAGTATTACCTAAACTTAATGTATATGTAGAACCTAATATATCAGGAGCATATAATAATCAAGTATTAGCATCTAGTTTAGACAAAACTACAATACATAAAATTAGTAGAAGTTATTTTGACTATAATGTAAAATTAGGTACAAAATATGAAATTAAAGGATTTACAATAAATCCTGAATTAAAAGTTAATGGAGACATAAAGAAAAATGTTCAAGTTGGTGGTAGTTTATCAGTAGGCTATAACTGGTAACAGTTAATAAAATTTCAAATAAATCTGGAATTTTATAAATATAAAAACAAGGTATAAATTATTATAACTTGTTTTATAAGGAGAAAATATGAAATATTTCAAAACAATTTTTATTATATTAAGCACAGTTTTATCAACAATAACCCTTTCAAAAGATAGAGAAATAATAAATAGAATTAATGAAAATGTCTTTATAAACATAAACGGTGGTAAGAAATTAGTTGGAAACAATACAATAGACTTTATTGCTGGATTAAAAATAGGTGGTAATTATAAGTTTGAAAACTTAGATTTAACTGTTGGTGGATTTGCTGAATATGGGAATAAAATTTCACATAATACAGCAATTGGTGTTGCTATTAAATATAAGGAATTGGAGTCATTTATAAGATACAGATTAGCGGTACATAATAAAAAACTAAATCACAACATTGATCTTCATGCTAGATATGCAAAAAACTTTAATTTTGATAAATTAAATGTCAAACCTTTTGTTGGAGCGTATATTACATATTCAAGCAAAGTTAACATAAATTCTACGGTTTATTTAAAAGATAGAGTTGGATTTGATATAATATTAGGAACTAATATAGCATATGAAGTTTTACCTAAATTAAATATATATACAGAACCTGAAATTTCATTTGGATATAATGACCAAGTACTAGCTCAATTTAATTCAAATAATGTTGTTAAAGTAAAAAGAGGTTACTTTGATTATTCTCTAAAACTTGGAACAAAATACGAAATTAAAGGGTTTACAATAAATCCAGAATTAAAACTTAATGGAGACATGAAAAAAATGTTATAATTGGTGGTAACCTATCAGTAGGCTATAACTGGTAATATAAAAGATGCACAAAAAATTGTGCATCTTTTTTATATTAATAAATAAATTTACTAATAATTGGAATTTTGACATCAAATACCGTTTGTCCAGTTAATAATGCATAAATGCATTGTAAAAATATAATAAAGCATATTATCATAACTGCAATTCTTGATAAAGTAGTATGATTACTTTTTTTTATTAAATACCCACCTACAATACTTACAAACCCAGTTATAACTGCTAAATATATAGTGAAAAAATCCATAATTTAATCCCCCTGGTGTTATTATATACTATTTAAAAAGTCCTTTCAACCAATCAAAAAATGAATGCGACTCAGTATAATTTTCACTATTTAAAGTTTTTTCTAATTTTTCTAAAATTTTCTTTTGTTCTGAATTTAAATTAGTTGGTATTTCAATATTATATTTATTAATTTGGTTACCTTGTCTACCCCTAAAATTAAGACCCTTAGATTTTAATACTTCAGTAGTTCCAGTTTGTGTACTTTCTTTAAGTGTTATTTTTTCTTTTCCATATAAAGTAGGTATTTCTATTTCTCTACCTAATATTGCATCTGTAAATTTAATAGGTATTTCACAGTGTATATCTAAGCCTTCTCTTCTAAATATTTTATGCTTTTCTATATTTACACGAAGATATAAATCTCCATATTCTCCCCCACCTCTTGGGTAAGAACCTAAATTTCTAACTATCATTCTAGTTCCGTCTTCTATACCAGATGGAATTTTAAATGTTCTTTCAATTTTTTCATCTTTTGTTCCATAACCATTACAACTAGAACAAGCTTTTTTAGGAACTTTTCCTTTACCGCTACATGATGAACAAACTTCTGTTTGTCTTATATTACCTATAATGGTTCTTTGTATTCTAGTAACTTGTCCTGTCCCGTTACATACTCCACAATTATTAAATTCTTTATTGTGAGCTCCTGTTCCATCACAGCTATTACATTTACCTTTTCTAGTATAGCTAACTTTGGCATCATAATCACTTACTATATCTTCTAATTTTAGGTTTATATTATATTCTAAATCTCTACCTTTAACTGTTCTACTTGAGTATGAACTACCATATGATTCAGAATTTCCACCAAAGAAACTTTCAAATATATCAGAAAATCCACCTGAACCAAATCCTGAAAAGCCTTCAAACCCGCCAAAACCACCAAATCCACCTGCTCCTGCACCACCATTTTCAAATGCTGCATGACCAAATCTATCATATGTTTCTCTTTTTTGTGCATCACTTAAAATTTCATTGGCTTCGGAAATTTCTTTAAATTTTTCTGCTGCTTCTTCTTTATTATCTTTATTTAAATCAGGGTGATATTTTTTTGATAGTCTTCTATATGCTTTTTTTATCTCATCTTTACTAGCATTCTTATCTACTCCTAATATTTCATAGTAATCTCTTTTTGCCATAATTTCTCCTATTTATCAAATTTAAAAGTAAGACTTGTTATAAAGGTCTCATTTTTATCTAATTTTTTTATTCCTATTTTATTTTCTAAGTTATAATCTGTATTATTAAAATCAGGTAATCCATGCCAAGGCTCTATGCATATAAAATTAGCCTTTTGTGGCTTCCAGTATGCAAGATATTCAAAATTTTCATGATATACAGTAACTTTTCTACTAGAATTATTAAATATTAATTCTGTTTTTTTCGAATTTTCCCCATCTAAAATAATAGTATCTATTTCAAATGTTTTATCTTTTATATATACTTTATTTGAATCCTTTTCTAAAAGTAATTTATCTTTATAATCAATATAGACACCATCTAATTTATATGATAGTATTTCATCTTTATTATCTATTTGTAAATAAGTGTCTTCATAATTTTGTGGCAATAAAAATGCTGGATGATAACCTATTGAAAAATACATTTCTCCATCAGTTTTATTTTCAATTACATACTCCATTTTAACTGTATTATTATCTATTATTTCATAATTTACTATTAAATTAAAATCAAAAGGATAAATTTCTCTAGTTTCATCATTAGATTTTAAAATATAACTTATTTTATTAGATTTTTTTTCTAATATTTCAAATTCTTTATCTCTTGCAAAACCATGTTTAGTTTCTATAATATATTCTTTTCCCTTATATTTATACTTATTATCTTTCAATGCCCCAATAAATGGGAATAATATGGGCGATGATTTAGCCCATATTATATTTTTATTCCACATAAATTCTTCATTATCAACTAGTATAGAAAATAATTCAGCCCCTTTATTTCTAACTTTTAATTCTATATTATTTGATTTAATTATATTTTCCATATTAAAACCTTCTTAATTTACTATTTCTGGTTCTTCACTATCTCCTGTGTTAGTACTTGCATCAGGATTTGCTTCTGCATTTGCCTTTGCTGCTTCTTGATATATTCTTGTAGCAAAACCTTGTGCTACTTTACCTAACTCATCTATTTTTGCTCTTATTTCATTAACATCATCTGAATCTTTAACTTTTTTCAATTCTTCTAATGCTTTTTCTATATCTTCTTTTTCAGTTCCTTGAAGTTTATCTTCATTTTCTGATAACATTTTTTCTGTTGAAATTGATAATTGGTCTGCTTGATTTCTTGCCTCAACTAATTCTTTGAATTTTTCATCTTCTTCTGCATTTGCTTCTGCTTCTTTTTTCATTCTTTCTATATCATCTTTAGTTAAGTTTGATGAACCAGATATAGTTACTGAATTTTCTTTTCCAGTTCCTTTATCTTTTGCTGAAACATGTACTATACCATTAGTATCTATATCAAATGTAACTTCTATTTGTGGTACTCCTCTTTTAGCTGGTAATATTCCACCTAATGAAAATTCTCCTAATTTATGATTATCTGCTGCTTTTGCTCTTTCACCTTGTAATACAACTATTCCAACTTCTGGTTGATTATCTACTGCTGTACTGAATACTTGCGATTTTTTAGTAGGTATAGTAGTATTTTTTTCAATTATTTTAGTAAATACTCCACCTAATGTTTCTATTCCTAATGATAAAGGAGTTACGTCTAATAATAATACACCTTTAACATCTCCTTTTAATACTCCTGCTTGTATTGCTGCTCCTGCTGCTACTACTTCATCAGGATTGATTCCTTTATTAGGGTCTTTTCCAAAGTATGATTTAACCCATTCTTGTACTGCTGGTATTCTTGTTGATCCACCTACTAATAAGATTTCATCTATTTCATTTGGATTTAATCCAGCATCTTTTAATGCAGTTTGAACAGGAGTTTTTGTTGCTTCTATTAAATCTTTTGTTATTTCATTAAATGCTGCTCTTGTTAATTTTGTTTCTAAATGTTTAGGTCCACTAGCATCAACTGTTATAAACGGTAATGAAATTTGTGTTTCTAATGTAGTTGATAATTTTTTCTTAGCATCTTCTGCTGCATCTTTTAATCTTTGATAAGCCATTTTATCATTTCTTAAATCTATTCCATTTTCTTTTTTAAAGTTTTCTGCTAACCAGTCTATAACTTTTTTATCAAAATTATCTCCACCTAAGTGATTATTTCCTGAAGTTGCTAGTACTTCTACTACGTCATCTCCTATTTCTAATACTGATACATCAAATGTACCCCCACCTAAGTCAAATACTAATATTTTTTCATCTTTTTTCTTATCTAATCCATATGCTAGGGCTGCTGCTGTTGGCTCATTTACTATTCTTTCAACTTTTAAACCTGCAATTTCACCAGCATCTTTTGTTGCTTGTCTTTGCGAATCTGTAAAGTAAGCTGGAACTGTAATTACTGCTTCAGTTACTTTTGTCCCTAAATATTCTTCTGCATCTTTTTTTAATTTTTGTAATATTTTAGCTGATATTTCTTGTGGCGTATATTCTTTACCATGTACTTTAACTTTATAGTTTTCTCCCATATGAGTTTTTATAGAACTAATAGTTGAATCAGGTTGTGTTATTGCTTGTCTTTTTGCTATAGTTCCTACTACTACTTCTCCATTTTCTTTTATATTTACTACTGATGGAGTTGTTCTTTCACCATCACTATTAGGTATTATTGTATATGTTCCCCCATCCATTACTGATACACATGAATTTGTTGTTCCTAAATCTATTCCTATTATTTTCATATTTTCCACTCTCCTTATTTTTTGTTTATTACTACCATTGCTGGTCTTATTATTTTATTTTTTAATTTATAACCCTTTTTAAATACTTGCACAACTATATCGTCTTCTTTTTCAGGATCATTTATAGTTTGTATTGCATGATGCTTATATGGATCATATTTAGCATTTTCAGTTTCTATTTCTGTTAAACCTTCTTGCACTAAATTATCAAACATACCTTTTTGTAACATATTAAGTCCTTCTAATAAAGAATCTATATCATGATTAGATTTTGCACTCTCTATTGCCATATTTAATACATCCATATTTTCTAATTGCTTAAGTATCAAACTTTCACAAGCATATTTTTTAAATTCGTCTAATTCTTTATCTTTTCTTTTTTTATAATTTTCAAAATCCGCTAGTTTTATTGCATATTCTTTTTTCCATTCCATTATTTCTTGTTGCAATAATGCTTTTTCTTCTTCACATGTAAGTTTTACTTCTTCTTTAATCTCTTCTACTTTTTCTTCTGTAATATTTTCACCAGACTTATTTTCAGTAGATTTATTTTCAGTATTTTCACTTACTTCTTCTTCTAGTCCTTTTTTTTCTTCTTGCATTTTCTCTCCTATCTTAAAAGTTTAATATTATATGTGTCTAATAATGATTGTTTTAATATATCATTAGCATAATTTAATAAAGAAATATTTTCTTTATAATTCATTCTTTCAGAACCTATTATACTTATTACTCCACGCTCATTTTCGTATTCATATATACTAAATATAAACGATAAATTTTTTAATTCTTCTAGTCCTAAATCACTTCCAAACATTACATTTATTTCATAAGGTTTGAAGTTTTTATTTTCTACTATATCTTTTAAAATTCCTTTTAAAGTAGTTTTATCTTCAATAAATTTTATACCTGTTACTAAATTGTCTAAATGTAATAATAAAGATGTTTCATTTGCTATATGTAATTTTAATATATTTTGATTTGAAAAACCTTCATCTAAGTAACCAATTTTATTTAGTACTTCTTTTAATTCTAATAAAGTATATGTATACATATTATCAGTAATTAATTTATTGATATAATGACTTAAATCTTTAAGTGTATTTTCAGTTGTATAATTACTTAAATTTAAATTAGCAGTTTTTACTATTCCTAAATCAGTAACTGCAACTACAAATGTTCTTTTTGGATTTACATATACCAATTCTACTTTTTTCAACTTATGCTTTTCTACTGATGGCTCTAAAGAAACTGCTGTATTATTACTAGATTTAGCAATCAATTCTGTAATTTTTTTAATTATTATACCCAACTGCTTAGTTTTTAATTCAATATATGAATTAACATCTTCATCACTATGTTCTTTTTCAATAGTATACATTAATTCATCTATATACATTTTATAGCCATCTTGCGTAGGTACACGCCCAGAAGAAGTATGAACCTTAGATATCAATCCTTTATCTTCTAAATCAGCCATAGCGTTCCTTATAGTAGCAGATGATACTCCTATATCATATTTCTTCTCTATGGTTCTCGATCCTACACTCTCACCTGTTTTAATATAATGCGAAATTATAGTGTAAAGTATTTGTTTTTCTCTTTCATTCATAATAATACCTCTCTTGTTAGCACTCTTTACTATCTGGTGCTAATAATATAATACTATCTTTTTTTATTATTGTCAAGCAATTTTTTTAAAAAATAAAAATTTGTAAGTTGTAATAGTAAATGTCCAAAAATTTTAAATTTTAGATTTTGTGTCTATGTTACTATTTTATATTATA
>NZ_LOQI01000018.1 GCF_001517915.1 Oceanivirga salmonicida
AATTGTTTTCTTTTTATATTTCTTAATTTATTTTATTATGAAAAATACCCAACTAAGCCTCCTACTATTACTCCGCCTCCAAAAAGACCCATACCAATTGCCGCTTTTTGTGAAATAGCTATTCCTCCAATAATAATTAAAGGTGCAACTCCACCATTTATTTCCATTAATTCTTTTTCATTAATTTCTTTTATCATTTCATTACCTCTTTCTAATTAATATTGTATTTTTTTACAACGATTTATTACTATAATATAAAAAACAATAACAATAATATTTTTAAATTGATTTAGATTTTGTTTGTAAAACACTTACTAAATCCATATTTATATTTAACTTATCCTTTATAGTAATAATATAATCCAACTGCAGCTGCAATAGCTATTCCTGAACCTATTATCATACTTCCTGTAATAACAATACCTCCATCTATTTTCATTAATTCATTTTCATTTAATTCAACAGCATTTTTCATTTAGTTCACCTCACTTTCATCTAATTTACTATATTTATACCACGAAAACAAAAAAATGCAATACCTATTTTTTATTTTTTTTATAAATTTACCATGCAAACGTTCTCATTTAGTACTTAATTTCTTTATTTTTAAAATTTTACAAACAAAAAACACAACATATATAAATATTGTTCAATGCCGTGTTTCAAGTAACTTTTTCTAATCACGATTAAAAATATGTCTTATTTTTTAGTATTTTCCTTATTCTCGAAAATAACACCCTAATCCAATAATTTTCATAAAAAAAAGAACACATATCTTAACCAATTTTAATACATGTTCATCAAAAATTAAGTATATAGTAATAAAATCAATGTATTCAGAGAATTTATATATCAAAAAAAATTTATTAATAAATACATTACTAAAATATAACTACTAGAGATCTTATAATATATTAGAAATAATATTAAAGGGAACTACTTCTAATAACATTAGAAATAATTCCCTTCATAAATTATTTTGATTTTTTCACTGCATATTTCTAGCATCATCAAAAATTTCCCGTTTCATCAAAGAATTTATTCAAAATTTAATTTTTTTAACTGTCTAATTAAATAAATCGGTGCACTAATTTCTAATTTATCACCATTAGTATCAATATTAATATTAACTCTAACGCCTCTATATATATACTGAGGACTTGCCTTCGACTTATATACTAACTCACTATTGCCCCCAAGTACAAATTCATAATCTTTACGTAATAATAATTCTACTATTTTATCTCTATTACGAATATTTCCTATTGTTATATTCTCTTGACGCAAATTTACACTATTAAATCTAGCCCAAGCAATACAAAAAACTATGATAAAAAATAAAAAAATCAGAACAAGTCCAGTATATAATTTTAAATCGTTCACCTTAGCAAAAATTATAACCCCTACTCCCGTACCAGTAAACGCTATAAACCAAAACTTAAAAGTTCTTTTAAAAATATCATCAAACATTACAACACACTCCAATTTTTTCATAATAATTTTAAGTAATAAATATAATTCTACTTATTAATACTTTATAACAAGAAACACAAATCCATAAACACGGCTTAACAATACATGTTTCAGCAAAACTCATCCACCAATATGTTCCAAGCTATTCCTATCATTTTTTAACACACATTCTTTGCATTCTCAAAAATCCCAATTTTACCAAAGAATTTATTCAAAATTTAATTTTTTTAACCTTCTAATAAAATAAACAGGCGCACTGATTTCTAATTTATCACCATTAGCATCAATATTAATATTAACTTTAACGTCTCTATATATATACTGCGGAGATGACTTACACTTGTATACTGACTTACTATCATTTTCAAGTATAAGTTCATAATCCTTTTGCAAAAACTCTACTATCTTATCTCTATTTTTAATGTTCTTTATAGTTGTATCACCTTGTTTCATATTCATACTAATAACTCCAGCCATAAATACACAATATAAAAAGACACCAAACGACGAGATTATAAAAAATCCAGTATATAATTTCAAATTATTTACTTTAGCAAAAATTATAACTCCTATCCCAAAAATAACCATTATTGCAAACAGATATTTAAAAACTTTCATAAATATATTATCAAACACTCTCATATAACTCCTATACTTTCCATAATTTTTATAATAACATTTAAAATGGTCCACTCACAACTGAACCTAACCCTGCTCCAAATAATGTACCCGTATATATATGCTTCACAAATGTTTTACTACTTGTGTCTCCATAATACGTTGTCGCCGCTGCTCCTGTGATACACCCTATAACAAATCCCCAAATACCACCAAATATGCTACCAACTAGACCTCCGCCATTTATATATTGCAATTCTTCATAACTCAATTCCCTCATCATTTTCCTCCTTATAACACTTTGCCTATAATAATTATAACAACATTTTTATCTACACGCTATTTTCATTAACGTTTACGATTTTTTTCACAAAAAATTAGAAATTTATTCCATTTTTTTACTTAGAGTGATTATACTCTCTTTTTTATATCCTGTCAAGAAAAAATAAAAAAATATTGTAATTTTACATATGCAAATGTTTTTATTTCTAAACAAAAATTCTATTTATCTGTGTTTTTTAAATAAAAAATGCAACATATATAAAAAATATTATATTACTGTGTTTTAAGCGATACTTTCTAACTAAAATTAAAAATACGCCTTATTTTTCAGCCTTTACTTATTCTAAAAAATTACAACTTAATTAAATAATATTTATAAAAAAAGAACATATATCTTAACCAATTTTAATATATGTTCATTTTAATTTATTTTCTTATATAATCAACAACATAGTTAAATATTGTTTTTTCTCCATATACAATACTTGTTTCTAGTGTCTTTCCATTTTTTAATTTCAATTCTTTAGTATCTTCTATATTACAAATTAAATAATAATATATTTCATTTTTTATCTCTTGAGGTGAACTTGAAATATACTTCACCTTTCCATGCAGGTAAATATCTTCTTCATTATTGTTGCTTAATATATAATTAACTCTACTATTTAATTTAATTTTATTTATATATCTTTCACTTACATATACTTTTACTTCATATTCATTCTTTTCAGGAACTATATTAGCTAAAGTTTCACCATTTATTGTATCACCTATATTTACTGGTGTTACAACTTCTATTATCCCATCTATTGGAGATTTTATTATTAATTTATCTTTTAATTCTTCGGTTTTGTTAATTTCTAGATTTAAATTGTCTATTTCTTTAATCAATTCATTCTTTTTATTAAGATTAAAATTTTCCAATTGATTTAGAAGCATTTTTTTATTATAAACAGTAGTATCATAATTTCTTTTTGTATCTTCTAAATTATCTTTTGATACACCTCCAAAAGAGTATAATCTTTTATTATCTTTTAATTCTTTTTTAAATTTATGCAAATTTAAATCTTCAGATTTTATCTTTAATTTCAAATTATTTAATTCTAATTCAAAATTTAAAATATTTGAATCCATTTTATAGGATTTACCATCTAAATAATTTAATAAATTTTTATTCTCCTCTAATTTAGTATTTAAAATATCATATTTATAATTTAAAGAGGCATCATCTAATTTCAATAAAATTTCTTCTTTTTTTACCACTTTTCCAGTTTTCATATTATTAAAAACTACTTTGGCATTAACATAATTTTTTATAATACTAATATTATTTTTATTTTGTACAACTCCTATACCCTTTGCTTTTAAATCTATTTTTGCAAAATAACTCCAAACCAATAATGATAAAATAAAAAATATAACTATATATATAAAGTATTTATAAGTATTACTTTTTTTCTCTTCTAAGAACTCTTTACCTACTAATAATTCATCTAATTTATAATTTTTTATTCTCATCTACTCAACCTGCTCTTTCCAATATTTGTAATAATTCCCTTTCAATTCCAATAATTCATTATGATTTCCACTTTCAATTATTTTACCTTTTTCAAACACAAATATTTTATCACATTTTTTTATGGTACTTAATCTATGTGCTATTATTATTGTTGTAATTCCTAAATTTTCTATTACATTTTGAATAGAACTTTCTGTAATGGAATCTAAACTACTAGTTGCTTCGTCTAATATTAAAATATCTGGTTTTTTCAATAGTGCCCTTAATATTGATAATCTTTGTTTTTGACCACCTGATAAATTACTTCCGTTTTCATCAATATAAGAATCAAATCTATAAGGTAAAGAATTTATGAAATCCATCAATTTTAACTTTTCACATAATTCAACTATTTCTTTAATATCTACACTATCATCAACAAATAAATTTTCTTTAATAGATTTATTAAATAAAAATGTTTCTTGAGACACATATGAAATTTTTTCTCTTAAGAAGTAAGTATTTACATCTTTTATATTACTATCACCAAATTTTATTTCTCCACCCTCGTAATCATAATATTTTAGTAATAGTTTTGCTAGTGTTGTTTTCCCACTTCCAGATTCTCCAACTAAAGCTACTTTTTGTTTATTTTTTATTATTAAACTTATATCATCTAGAACTAATTGTCTTGTTCCGTATCTGAATTTTAAATTTTTAATTTCTATATCTTTTTTTAAATCTGATAAATTAGAATCTTTATTAGTTTGTTTATTTTCTAAATCTAAATCAATTATTTCTCCTATTCTATCAGCTGCTACTATTGCCACTTGTATTTGAGATTGTAAATTAATTATTTTTTTTAATGGTTCTAAGAAATATATTAATATACCTATAAATACAAGTAATTCTCCAAATGACATATTTCCTTTTATAACTTGTAAAGCTCCTATCCAAACTATTATATAATTACCTATATTAGATACAACAGAAGATAATAAATTTATTATATTATATAAAACTCCTCTCTCATAACTAGATTTTAAAAACTTAAAAAATTTATATTCTGTTTCATTTTCAGTTTCCATTTCTAAATTATAGGCTTTTATAGTTTCAATCCCATTTAAATTTTCAATTATATTAGAAGTTAATAATGCATTATCTTCTAAAACTTCTTGATTTTTTTTCTTTATATATGTTTTAAAAGTATATACTATAATCATATATATTGTTAATATTATTATAGCAATGAAAAATAGAACTTTATTTAAATTAAATAAAATTATTCCACCAAATATTGAAGTCAATACGTCTATGACTGAAGTAAATGCAGTCTCAGCAATTACTTGTCTAATATTAACCCCATCCGAAAATCTAGAAACTATTTCCCCAATTTTTCTTGTTGAAAAAAACTTTAAAGGCAAATTAAGAACATGCTTATAATATCCTAATAAAATAATATCATCTAATTTTTGGCTTAAAAACAATACCAGTTGATTTCTTATAAATTCAAATATAATTTTAATGAATGTTATAAATACTACTCCTATCATAACTATATGTAAAGTCTTTAATAATTTATCTTTTAAAATATAATCTACTAATATTTTAAAATAAAATGAAGTTGCTATTCCTAAAATTGTATATATGATTGATATTAGTATTATATTATATAATAAAGATTTTTGATTTTTTAAAACTTTTAAAAATTTAAAGAAATTAGTCTGTTTTCCATCCATACTTTTTACATTATCAGTTTTTTCTACTAAAACTAGTATACCTGTCCATTGATTATAAAACTCTTGAATTGAAATTTTTACAACTCCTCTTGCAGGATCAGAAATAATAATTTTATCTTTTGAAATTTTTTGTATAACAACATAATGGAACATACCATTATTTATAACATGAGCTATTGCTGGTAATGGTAATGTTTCATCTATTTTTTTATCTTCTACTCTTACAGCTTTAGCTTTAAAATTAAAATAATTCAAACCTTTAATTAATCCATATATATTTGTTCCTTGTTTATCTGTACCTACGATTTCTCTTAATTTTGCTATCGGATAATTAATCTTATACTGTTTAGCAATAGTTAAAATACATGCTGGTCCACAATCTCTTTCATCATTTTGTAATACACATTTATATCTTTCAAACATAGTTGTTCTCCTTTTATTTACCTAGTACTTTTAAACTGTATCTATTTTAATATTACAACATTTATAACAATTTGTATTTATACGCACATTTTAATATAGTATACCATTAAATTTTTAAAATTCAAATTTTATTTATTTTCAAAAATTTATAAAAAAAGAGATAACCTTTAAGCTATCTCAAATTTACAATATATAGTTTAACTAACATTGAATACATTATTTTTTTAGAAACCTATCTTTCTAAGAATTAAAGTCCATCTTATATATTGATCATAATGATTCTGAAGTCTAATAGCAGCATTTTTATCATAAAAGAAATAACGACCTCCATTTATTTCCATCAATTCATTATTATTTAATTCAACTATTTTTTTCATTTCATATCTCCCAATTTTTTATAATTTAAATTTTACCAACGATACTTATGATACGCATTTGAAAAATAAATACGCATATAAGTTTTCGACATAAAAACTCCTGCATTATAATAGATAAAAAAACCTCCATTTATACCCATTAATTCATTATTATTTAATTCAACTATTTTTTTCATTTCATACCTCCCAATTTTTTATAATTTAAATTTTACCAATTATATCTATGCCAATTACGACTCCAATAATCAATAAAACCATAATACTTACCAACTGCAAAGCCCGCTAATGCTCCTCCAGCCAATCTTTCATATATATTACGCTTACCTCCATCTATTACCATTAATTCATTATCATTTAATTCAACATTTTTTTTCATTTCATACCTCCCAATTTTTTTTATTTACTATAGTATACCTTATAATTTTCAAAATTCAAATTTTATTATACAAATATCTTTAAAATGCGTAATAATATTGTATTATTTTTCGAAAATTTTAACTTTAAACATACTTCTTTTTTTATTCAAAAAGGGAGTTGTAACAACTCCCGTTAAATCATATTTTATTACTAAAATTTATAATTCTTTCTTTTTCAATTTTTTGTAATTCTTTAGCCCAAATACTAAAATCTTTATAGTTTTCTGTTGCTAAAAAATTAATATACTTACCTTTTTCACTTACTGGTATTACAAAAAAATCTAAATTTTCTTGTAAACATTGTTCTATCATAATTATTCTACCAGTTCTGCCATTCCCATCACTAAATGGGTGTATTTTTTCAAAATCAATATGAGACTTGATTATAATTTCAAGTTTTTCATCATTAGATTTTGCTAAATCAATTCTATATTTATAATTATCTAACCAATTTTTTAATACATAAGGCACTTGATATGCTAATGTTGTTTCAAAAGTTGCACCTATTATAGCATTATTAGTTTTTTTAAATTCACCATTATCACTTGATATATTTTCCATTATCATACTATGAAACTTTTTTATTTTAGATAAATCAAATTCATCATCATTATTTAAAATATAATTAAATGTTTTATCATAGTTTTTAACTTCGTAATATTCTCTATCACACATAGTTTTAGGTATATATTTATGTAACAAAATTGATATTGTTTCTGCTTGCGTTAAAGTGTTTCCCTCAATTGCTGTTGAATTATGTGCTGTTCTAACTAAAAAATCATTAAGATATTCTTTAAGCAGTTTTTCTTTTTTTACTTTCATTTTACTTCTTATTAAAAAACTCTTTTGTAAGTTCTTTCATATAGAATACATCATATATTCCACATAATTCTTTTATTGAATGCATTGATAAAATTGGTATTCCTATATCTACTGAATCTATATCTAAGTGTCTTGCTGATAATGGTCCTATCGTAGTTCCACCTGGTTCATTTGAGTTATTTACAAAATATTGTAATTTTATATCTGTACCTTCTACTAAATGTTTAATAATAGCCATTGAGTAACCATCAGACGTATATTTTTGGTTAACACTTAACTTAATAGCAATTCCTTTATTCATTTCACATTGATTAGTTATATCTGCCTTATTAGGGTGTGATGGGTGTGCTACATGTCCTGTATCAGATGATAACATAAATGATGAACTTAACATTTCTAAATAGTTTACCCTAGTTAATCCAAGTCCATATGCTATTCTTTCTAAAATATTAGTTAAATAATTTGAATCCGCACCTTGTTTAGTTGAACTTCCTATTTCTTCATTATCAAATGCAACATATACATTTATTTTTCCTGAATCCATTTTAGATTCAACTAAACCTATAAGTCCTGTATAAACTGATAATAAATTATCCATTTTAGTTGAATGCATCATATCCTCATTTATTCCAACTAATGCTCCTTTTTCTAATGGATATAGTGCCAAATCAAAGTCTAATATATCATCTACATTTATTCCTTGAGAACTTGCTATAAGATTCAATAAATAATTTTCTTTTTCTAAATGACAATTTACTAATGAAATTATTGGAAGTAAATCTCTTTGTCTATCTATTTTTACTCCATCATTTGCTGTTCTATTTTGGTGTATTGCTAAATTAGGTATTACTACTACTGGTTTTTCTAATTTTATACATAAAGTTTTAGGTTTAAAAACATTTTTAGTTTTTAATATTATTCTACCTGCTATACCTAAGGCTCTATCAAACCAAGTTGAAAGTAATGCTCCACCATAAACTTCTGTATTAAGTCTTAACATATTATTAGTTAGAAGTTCTGGATTAGGTTTTATTCTTATACTTGGACTATCAGTATGGCAACCAAATATTTTAAATCCTTTTGATAAATCTAAATTTTTGGGTATAGTAAATGCAGTTACTGTTGTATTAGTCTTTTTCACATAATATTTTCCACCTTTTTTTAATTCCCAATGACTAGTTGGTTCTAATCTTTCAAACCCATTTTCATCTAAAATATCACTACATTGATTAGTAACATGATATGTAGTTGCCGCTTCATCTATAAATTCTAAAACCTCCCTTGCAAAACTTTTTACTTCTAATTTGTCTATTGTGTTTTTCATTTTTTTGCTATTCATTTACTTCTCCTATCTCATATATATCTATGAATTTTTCTTTTAAATAATTAATGTAGCATCTTGGTTCAAAGTCTTCATTACAGCAACTTCTAATTAATTCGTCTGCACTCTTTGAAGCACCATACTGATGAATAGTTTCTTTTAAGAATTTATTAATTTCATCAAATTTTTCATTTCTTAATACATTTTCTATATCTACATTCTTACATAAACTTTCAAACATTTGACTTGCATAAGCTGTTCCTATAGCATATGAAGCGAAATAACCAAACAATCCACCTGACCAATGTGAATCTTGTAATATACCTTCTGCATAATTTCTAGGTCTTATTCCTAAATATTTTTCATACATATTATCCCATTTTTCATTTAATTCATCAACATTAACTTCTTTGTCTAAGTTTTCAAATATTTCTTTTTCTAATTCATATCTTATTAAAACATGTATAGAATAAGTTAATTCATCTGCATCAACTCTTATATATTGATTTTTAACTTCATTGGCTAATAAGTAAAGTTCATCATCAGTTAAATCTAAATCCAAGTATTTTTTTATTAATCTATTCATAAGTGGCATATATGCTCTATGCTTTGCAATTACATTTTCAGAAAATCTTGACTGAGCCTCATGTATACCCATAGTTGCTCCACCAGATAATACTTTACTGTTATCATATTTATCATCTATTTGTTGCTCATATATAGCATGTCCTACTTCGTGAGCAGTTGAAAATATACCAGATAATATATCTTCTTCTAAATAATGTGAAGTAAATCTAACGTCTTTATTATTCATTCCAATTGTAAATGGGTGCTCACTTTCTGACATAACTCCTTTAGAAAAATCAAACCCTAAAATTTTGGCTAGTTCTAATGATAATTTTCTTTGTTTTTCTATATCAAATTTACCTTGTAATTTATGTCTAATCTTTTCTATTTTTTCATTTTTTGTATTTAAAATTTTTAAAGCAAAAGGTACTAAGTCCTTTTTTAATAGATTAAAGAATTTATCTGCTTTTTCTACAGTCATACCCTCTTCAAAATCATCTATTAAAACATTATATGGATGATGCTCATAACCCCTATATTTAATAAATTTCTTGTTATATTCTATTAACTCTTTTAAATATGGTTTAAATATATTATAGTCATTTTTATTTTTTGCTTCTTCCCATGCACTTTGTGATTTTGAAACTAAAGCTTTGTATTTAGAATACTCATCAACAGGTATTTTACTCATTTTTTCGAATACATTTTTCTTTAATTTTTTTACAACTTTTCTATCAAGTTCACTTATTTTTTCTTCATCAATTGAATAAAGTAATTCTTTAAACTCATCATTTACTAAATTTTTGTACTGTAACTCTGATAAAGTTTCCATTGTATTACTAATACCTTCAACAGATTTTTTTGCTGCAGCTGTTTCTAAATCCCATGATAATAAAGTCATTGCATGATTATATGCACTATCTTTTTTTATAGTGTCATATAATTTTTTTAATTTATCTTCCATATTACCCCTTCTTTCTTTATATATTTACTTGAAACCGCTATACTATAAATATATATTTTTATATTACTATATTCTTTTTCTAACTGCTTTTTTATTTCATTTACTGTAGTTCCTGTAGTTATTATATCATCTACTATTAAAACTGATTTATTATCTAAATTTAATCCTTTTACTTCAAAAACCTTTAATATATTTAGTCTTTTTTCATAATCATTTGTTAACTTAGACATTTTTAATGTGTCTTTATTTTTATTTATTTTTAAATATTCTAAATTTAATTCATCTAGTATTAATTCTACTTGATTAAAACCTCTTTGTTTTAATCTTTTATCACTTATAGGACTTACTATTATATTATCAATTTTTTCTAATTGAAATAATAAATCAATATCTTTTTTTATTATATTCGCTATTATACTTGCTACATATTTACATTTTTTATACTTTAGTTCATATATTATGTCCTTATAGTAATTATTATATTGCATAGAAAAAAATGTATTATTTACTCTTTTTAAGTTTGAGAGTTTTTTTAAAGTTTTAACTTCATTACTCTCTAAAGTATATTTATGCTTTTCAAATAATAGTTCTTTAAATATTTTTAAGATGTTTTTTAGCATCTTTACTCACCAACTTAGCACTATACATTTCTGTATAGCCACATTCTACACAAATTTTGATATAGAATAATTCACTTGTAGGTAAGTTATAGAATTTATCATTTATATCTTTCGTATTCCAAACAGCATTTTTTATTATATGTTCTCTGTTTAAACACTTAACACATTCTTTTAATAACATTTTATACCTTCTTATTTAATATTTTTTTCAAGAAACTCTTTCTATGTTTGTCTAATATGCCATATTTTTCAATTGCTTCATAATGTTTTTTAGTAGGATAGCCCTTATGATTTTTAAGGCAATATTTAGGATAAACTTTATCATATTCTAGCATCATATTATCTCTAATTACTTTTGCTATAATAGATGCTGTTGCAATGCTTAAATTCTTACTATCCCCTTTTATTAAAAATTCTTGTTTCCCTCTATATTCTTTTATTAATTTATTACCATCTACTAAAACTAACTTATCTTTAATTCCTAATTCTTCTATTTTTTTTAAAGCTCTTCTCATAGCCAAAAATGTTGCATTTAAAATATTTAGTTCATCTATTTCTTTTTCATTTGCAATACCTACTGCATATACTATATTAGGACTATTTATTAATTCTTTATATATCTTTTCTCGTTTAAATTCATTTAATTTTTTGGAATCGTTAATCTCATTAAATATTTCAAGATTATTATCTTTTATATAGACTGCACAAGCCACTACTTCTCCAAATAGAGGTCCACGACCTACTTCATCTACTCCTATTATATCTCTAAATTCCAGCATCATCTACCTCTAATCCAAATTTTTTAATATTTTCTAACATATCATCTGGCATGTCGGCTTTAACCTTTATATCTTTACCAGTCATTGGGTGTATAAATTCTAACATATATGAGTGCAACTGTTGTCTTGCTACTTTTTCTTTTTTAGAATAAACTTTATCTCCTACTACATTATACCCCATTTCTTTCGCTTGTACCCTTATTTGATGAGTTCTTCCTGTTAGAATATTAACTTTAACTAAACTATACTTATCATTACTAACAATTCTTGCAAATTTACTTATCGCTAATTTACCACTATTAGTATTACTACTCATTTTTTTTCTATCATTTTTATCCCTACCTATATATGACTCAACTCTAGTTAAATTATTTTTAATTTTCCCTTTTAATATTGCTAAATAAGTTTTATGTATTTCATGTTTTTTAAACATTTCTTGTAACTTTATATGTGTTTCATTATCTTTTGCAATTATTATTAATCCAGAAGTATCTTTATCTAATCTATGAACTATACCAGGTCTTGCCTTATCTATATTAGATAATTTATCAAATTTTGATAATAAACCACTTACTAAAGTGTCTTGTTTGTAAGTAATACTCGGGTGTACTACTAAATTATATGGTTTATTTATTATTGCTAAATATTCATCTTCATAAACTATCTCAAAATCTATATCTTTTGCTTCCAATTCAATATATGTATCATTATCAGGCATTTCAAATTCTATTATATCCCCTACCTTAGTCTTATATGACACCTTTGTTAATTTAGTATTAACATATATGTCTATCTTACTTATTTTATTCCTTGATATATCAAAAGTAGTAGATAATAATTTATCTAATCTTATATTTTCATTTTTTTCATCTATTTTTAATTTCATTTTTTCTCCTATTAACTATTATCATCTGCTTTTTGAAATATTTTCATATATGTATCATCAGTTTTATTATGATGATTTAATATTAAATTGGCTAGATTTTCATCTATATTTTTTAATTTTTTATAGCCATTATATGAATGCTCTCTTAACCTTGTCTTAATCCCTATTTTATGCATTGTTCTTATAATAAAATTAGCATGTTCTTTACCACAATCATGTAATATTGCTAATTTCAAATATATTTCAGGCATATTTTCATCAATTAATTTAGCATATACACTAAGACCATGATATCTATCATAATAGTCCATATTAAAATATATATCTTGCTCTTTTTCATTTAAAATTTTAAGTGCTTTCTCCTCCAATTCCAAATCTATTTTTGCTACAAAATAGTCTAAGAACTTTCGTATAGCATATACTATCATATTTATACCAAACCTTTTGTATTTATTCTAATATAATTATAACATATTTCTAACTAAATTAAAGTATCTATTTTCGAAAACTAAAAAACTACAATTATTGATTATAATTGTAGCTTGTATTTTAAAATAATATTTATTAAATTTAAATGGTTAATATTATGCTTTAACAATTTTTTCTTCATGTTTAGATAAAATTAAATAGCCTATTCCTGAAAATACTGATAATGCTGATATAATTGCATAAGACCAAAACCATCCAAAAGAATCTGCCATAATAGGCATTAACCAGTTAGCTCCCATATTACCAATTAAATAAGCTGTTACCCCAACAAATCCAATTGCTGTACCTGCAACTTCAAGTGGGACAAAATCTAAGGTTAAGATATTAACTATTAATTGTGGACCATATATTAAAGCTCCAAGAATACCTGAAATAATTAATAAAATTGTATAATTTACATTTCCACTTGCAGAAACCCCTTCATAAACGAAAATCATAATCGCCATAAAGAATAATCCAAATGCTCCAAATTTAGCCATTTTATTAGGAAATTTAACAGCTAACCATGCAAATATTAATGAACCAGGAATAGCAACCCATTCTAAAATAGAAATTGCAAATTGTACTTGAGTATCTGCTAAATGTGCCACTTCATATAAATAAATTGGCATCCAATCCTCAATACCAAAACGTAAAAAATATAAGGCAACATTAACTGCTGCAACTAACATTAATTGTGGATTACAAAATACATATTTCCAAATTAACTTCCAATATGATAATTGCATAACTTCTGTTTCATCAGCAATAACTGTTTCACCTGTATCACCATACATATCATACAAAGAATCTAATCCCTCAGCTTCTGGATTATCTCCACCAAGTTTCCAACATATAAATGCAAATACTATAACTATAATACCTGGAACTAAAAATGCTAATACAATATTACCAGTTTGTGGTACTATTAATCCCATACTAGTTAAAGTTGCAACTATCATTGGCAATAATGCTGCTCCAGCATTTTGAGAAACATTCCAACCAGCAATTGCTCCACCACGAGTCTTATTAGGGAAATAATTAGCTATCATATTTTGAGAAGCAGGTGCTAATGCTCCTTGAACCACTCCTGCTAATACAAGTAATATACCCAGAGTAATAAGTGAAGTATGATAAAAACCTATAATAATACAAATAACTGCACTTGCTCCCAAACATATGGCAAATAATTTACGCAAACTTACACGATCTCCAAGAGCACCCATATAAAACTTAGCTAAACCATATGAAATTGTTAAGCATGATAACAATAATGCTATATCTGATTTATCCCAACCATTTGCAGTCATAATAACTTTTGACATAATTTTAAAATTATTTCTTACTAAATAGGCACAAATATATCCTAAAAATGCAATTAAAAATATGATTTTTTGTCTTTTAAGAAATTGCATAAATTTTTCAGGATTATTTTTTCTATATAAATCCTCATTCATAGATACTCCTCCTTTATAATTTTTATTTCACATATAATTTACACTATATTATACCTTTTTTTACGAAAATACATATATATTAATTTCAGATTTTTTTATTTTTTTAAATTAAAAACTCGTACAATTTAGGTTCCATAGAACCTTTTTAGTACGAATTTATATTAATAAATAACTCTATATTTCATTTATATTTTCTTTTAATAAAAATTCCATTACTCCTATATAGTAAATACCATTTTCATCATAATATGGCACTATGTCATCTTTGATAACAACAATTTTTTTAAATGAATCATCTATTTTTTTAAGTGATTTAATTTCTTGCATTCGTTTTTTTTCATCTTGTATTGAGAAAGCTGATTGAATATAGTATTTTTGATTAACGTTATTGACAACAAAATCTACTTCTAATTGAGATTTAATTTTTTTACTATTATCATAATAACTATATTCTATAACACCTATGTCAACATTATAGCCCCTTCTAATTAAATCATTATATATTATATTTTCCATTATATGTGTTTGTTCGATTTGTCTAAAATTAAGTCTTGCATTTCTAAGTCCTATATCTGAAAAATAATATTTTAGTGGTGTAGAAAAATATTTAGAACCTTTAATATCATATCTTTTACTAGAATTAATAATATATGCTTCCTCAAAATATGAAAGGTATCTTGTAATAGTTGAATGTGAAATTTTAATTTTCTTTTCAGATAAAAATCTTTTTTCAAGTTTTGTTGAATTTATTAATGAACCTATAGCAGATGAAGTAAAATCTAATATAATTTCTAATACTTCTTCATCATTTCTTATATTATTTCTTTCAAGTATATCTTTAATATATGTTTCTTTAAATAAATCTTTTAAATATTTACTTTTCTCCTCATTTGTTTTTAAACTTAATATATATGGCATACCACCAAATACTACATAATCTCTCCAAGCATTTTCCTTATTATCATAAAAATTATATATTTCAGCAAATGAAAGAGGGCTTACATGTATTTCATCTCCCCTATCTCTAAATTGTGTTAATATATCTTTTGAAAGCATTTTAGAATTACTACCAGTTATATATATATCTAAATTTTCTAATTTCATTAAGCCTAAAAGTGTGTCTACAAATGTTACTTTTTCATTTGGATTATCTACATAAGGATTATTCATACTAATAGAAAATTGAATTTCATCTATAAATACATAATATCTTTTATTTTTATCTTTTATTTTATTTTTAATATATTCATTTAATTCAAATGGATTTCTGTATTTAATATTTTCTAATTCATCTAATGCTAGTTCAATAATCTGATTTTTTGAAATACCATTTTTTAATAAATAATTTTTGTATATTCTAAATAACAAGTATGATTTACCGCATCTACGAATACCTGTAATAATTTTTATTCTACCATTATCTTTTTTAGAAATT
The DNA here is from genome assembly GCF_001517915.1 of Oceanivirga salmonicida. Classification (NCBI taxonomy): domain Bacteria; kingdom Fusobacteriati; phylum Fusobacteriota; class Fusobacteriia; order Fusobacteriales; family Leptotrichiaceae; genus Oceanivirga; species Oceanivirga salmonicida. The sequence goes on from NZ_LOQI01000018.1 coordinate 16,146, forward strand.
AATTTTTCTAAATATTTTTCTCTTTTAATCTCCATAATATACCTCTCTATTTGTACAATTTAAGTTCCATAGAACCTTTTTAGTACACATATATGATATCATAATCAGGAATATATTACAAGAAAACTCGTACAATTTTGGTTTCATAGAACCTTTTTAGTACGAGTTTTAATTAATAAATTTTATTTTATTTATATTATCTAATAGAGTTTTAATTATATTATCATCTAAATATTTTATTGCTTCATTCATTATATTATCCGGTATTCCATAATATGCTTCTGCTATAGATCCTGCTATTGCAGCAATAGTATCTGAATCACCACCTAATGAAACCGCTAACCTTATAGTTTGCTCAAATGAATTTGCCTCAAAAAATGCAGAAAATGCTTCTGGTACACTACCCATACAAGTTTCATCCATTTCATAGTTTGGTCTTATTAAATCACAATTTATAAAAGTATAACCAAACTTATTTTCAATATATTCTTTAATTTCTTGTTTGCTTTTACCTTTTCTTGCTAAAAATATACTGCTAGCAACTGCTACTGCTCCTTTTATGCCTTCTTTATGATTATGAGTTATTTCACTACTTATTTTCGCATATTTTTCTACCTCATCAATATTATCGTAAACCCATGCTACTGCTGAAACTCTCATTGCCGAGCCGTTTCCAAATGAATTATATGGTTTTTTATCACTACTATATATCCATTTTAAAAATCTATTTCCATAAGTCATATTTGGGTACATACTAGTCCATTTAACAAATGATTTCATTAATTCATCTTTAGTTTTATTTTCATCATTATAACCATTTACTAATGCTTCTAATACTGCAATAGTTAAAACAGTATCATCTGTAAATTCACAATTTTTACTAAATAATGGAAAATTAGTAGTTTTTATATTATTAAATTCATATATACTTCCGACTATATCTCCTATTATTGCACCTAACATAATTAATTAACTCCTTTATATCTTATCATTTGCTGGTACATACATTTTTAATATTATACTTTGGAAAATATGGATTATAAGGTGAAATGTATAGGCTATAAAACCACCTATCCATAACAAATAAAAATCGTAATTTATGGTTATTAAACAAACTATAATAATTAAAATTAATTCCTCTAATATTGCTAATGCAAAATTTTTCTTTTTAAAATAACTAAATACATAGCCAATTATATTAGTAATTTTAGGATTTTTATTAAATTTATCCTTATTTTTTATATACCACTTTTCAAATCCAGTAATTTCCTCTATATCATGGATTATAAAAAGAATTGGAAATAACCATAAAATAAGCATTTTATTACCTCTTTATAAATATTTCAATATATCTAATGGGTCATTCGCTATAAATGAATCTAAATCTTGTTCTTTACCATAACCCCAAGTACAATATACGATATCAATATTAGCATTTTTTGCTGTGTTGTAATCTACTATCATATCTCCTACAAAAAGCATTTCCTCTTTTTGATAATCTTTTGCTATTAAGTCCACTAAATACGGATTTGGTTTAGTTGGGTATTCTTTATTTACACTAGCTCCATATACATATTTGAAATTCCATTTTGATAATATAGTTTTAGCATGTTCTAATGCCATAGGATGATCTTTATTAGTAACTATTGCTATATCTACATTATTTTCAGTTAATTTATCTAATAATTTATCCATATTTTCATATATTTTAATACCATGTAGATAATTATTATCATAATGTTCTCTAACTTCTGCTATAAACTGATTTTTATCAATCTTTATTTCTTGTAATTTACTTATTCTTTCAAGAATTTTTAAAACACCACCACCTACAAAATCTAAATATTTTTTAGTTTCATATGTATTATAGCCATATTTTCCTAAAATACTATTAAAGCTATTTGCTATCGCTGGTAATGTATTAACTAAAGTTCCGTCTAAATCAAATAATACTATTTTTTTTCTCATAATTTTTCTCCTCTAATTTTTTTAGTTTTTTTCTTAATTTCTTGTAAATGATTTGGAAATTCAATATCCCTGCCAAAAATATCTGGTATTGAATGATAATGCACTACACATTTTATACCCATAGCATTAAGTTTATTAATAAATGGTTTTTCTAAATAACCTGCTACTACCATTTCTACATTCTTATTTTTAGCCTTATTTGAAATATCTCTTATTATATTCATCATAATATCACTATTCATATCATGCCACTCACTATTTCTAACAGTGGCAAAAATAAATGAAGTTAAATCATTCATACCTATAGTAATTCTATTAATACCAGTATCTAATATATTATCTAAATCAAAATATGCTGATGGTAACTCTATCATGCAACCCATTTTCCCTTTAAAACTTGATTTTTTAATTGTATTAATAATCTTAGTTAATTGTTTAGAATCGTTAATAAAAGGTATAAAAATTGATAAATTCTTATTTTTCTCATAAACTTTTTCTATCACTGATAATTCTGCAGCAAATTCATCAGTATAAGCAAGTAATCTTCTTGCTCCTCTTAACCCAAATAAAGGATGCTTATCATCTAATATTTCTTTTGTTCCTTCAAGATAATTAGATTCTGTATTTGTTAATTCAGAGAAACGATACCATACATATTCATCATGATAAACATTACAAATATTAGTTAAATAGTTATTAATAAAATTTTGTGTTTCATTATATAGTATATTTTTATTAAGTTCTCTAATAAGGTATTCTCCCCTTATCATTCCTACATTGCAAAATATATCTGCATATATCTTTTGTGTAATATTTTCGCCACTTAATGCTAATTCATTTTTCATTAGTTCTCCTTAAAAAATTCTACCATATCTTTTTTACTATTAAATACATTAAAATCATTTAAAACTTTTACAAATATTTTCAAAAATAAATCATACACATATTCATCAAAGAAAAAACACTTATCTAAATCTTCATCTTTTACATTAGTTTTTATCAATTCTATATATTTATTCATATCAGAATTTTCTTCCATAAGTTCTAGCATTAATTCTATTGATACACAACTTTGTAAATTTTGATCTAACTCTAACATTTCTTCATATAAAGTTTTATCTAAATAAAGGCAGCCAAGTTCGCTATATTCTCTTAATCCATTGGGGAATAATGCTAAATTTTCTTTATTTTTAACTTTTAAATCATCATTTAAAAATATTAAATAAATATAGTTATTATAATTATACTCTTTTACTTTATTTTTTTTATCTGCTAACATCCATTTTTGTTTTATTTTATTTATAATTTCTAATTTATTTTTTTCTACTTTAACCGCTGATAAAGGATAATCTAAAAACTCTATATCTGAAATTTTGATATGTGTTTTCGCCTTAAATAAGGGGTACTCCATATCGTTATCAAATTCTACTTTTCCTATTAAATAATAATCATTATTGTTATAATTATAAGTATATTTTATAGTTTCCATTAACTTTCCTATCTTTTTATTTTTTATTAATATTTATCAAATATTTTATTCTACTTGATACCATTTTAACTCCAACTTTATTACTTTTACCTCTTGGAATTATTACGTCTGCATATCGTTTAGATGGCTCTACAAATTCTAAATGCATAGGTTTAACTGTACGAATATATTGCTCTTTAATATTGTCAAAACTTCTTCCACGTTCTTTCATATCTCTTTCTATACGTCTTAGTAGTCTTATATCATCATCAGTATCAACAAATATTTTAACATCAAATAAGTTTCTTAATTTTTCAACTGAATAAAGTAATATACCTTCAACTATTATTATATCTTGTGCTTCTAATAATTCTTTTTCATCAGTTCTTAAATGTGTTGTAAAATCATATATAGGTTTTTCTATATTTTTTCCTTCTTTCAAATCTTTTATATGTTGTATTAGAAGTTCAAAATCTATTGAATTAGGATGGTCATAATTTAATTTTGATCTTTCTTCAAAACTTAAATCTTTATTATCTTTATAATACGAATCTTGTTCTAATAATACTAAATTACAACCGTATTTTTTTAAATCTTCAACTATCATAGTTGATACACTTGTTTTACCTGAACCAGTTCCACCAGCTATTCCTATTATTATTTTTTCCATTTGCTACTCCTATAAAATTATAATGATGATAATATCTCTATGACTTTTTCGGGACTATCTGTATTTAACATTTCTTCTAAGGCTTCTTCATTAAATGTTAATTTTGATATTAATGCCAATACGTCTAAATGTTCTTTTTTAGTATATTCTGGTGCTATTATCATAAAAAATAATGTTGATGGTTCTTCATCCATTGATGAAAAATCCTTACCTTTTTTATCTATTGCCACTGCCAAAGATATCTTATTAACTACACTTGATTTAGCATGTGGTATTGCTATACCATCTTGCATACCAGTTGATGATAATTTCTCTCTTTCATTTAAATCATTTAATAAAGTATTTAAATCATTTTTATTAATTGTATTATCTTTTACAAATAACATTGCGATTTCTTCAATAATTGCCTCTTTATTATTAGATTCTAGATTAAATACTATTCTATTTTTATCTAAAATATCTTTAAAATGCATACATCCTCCTAATTATATCCTCTTCTATCTGACTTTCGTTTAATTTATCTATATCAAATTCTTCATATCCCTTATTTTTAAACCAAGTAAACTGCCTTTTAGCATATCTTCTACTATTTCTTTTTATAAGGTATATTGCTGTGTCTAAATCTATTTCATTTTTAAAATACTTATTTAACTCTTTATAACCTATACTAGTTACTATATCTCCATATTTATTATAGATATTATGTGCTTCTTCTACTAAACCATTATTTAACATAATATCTACTCTTTTATTTATTCTTTCATATAACTTAGTTCTATCCATAGTTAAAAAAACTTTTAAAAATTGTCTATCATTTCCTTTTATATTATTATACTCTATATTCCCTTTTTCTATTTTTCTAATAACTCTAACCTTATTTTTTAAATCTATATCTTTATCTAATTTTTTTTCTTTTAAAATTTCTACCAATTCGGTCAAGGATTTATTTTCTAAAATTTTTCTTTTTTCAAAATCTACTTCAGGAGTATCTGTTAATCCATCTGTTATACTATCTATATATAGGCCTGTGCCACCTGTTATTATATATTGTTTATTTTTATTGTCATTTAATATTTTATTTGCATCATTATAATATCTGCCTACTGAGTATATCTCACTAGGCTCTACTATATCTATTAAATGATGAACTATACCTTGCATTTGCTCCTTATTTATCTTTGCTGTACCTATATTTAATTCTTTGTATACCTGAGAAGCATCAGCTGATATTATTTCCATATTCAACCTTTGTGCTAATTTAATTGATAAACTAGTCTTACCTATTGCAGTAGGTCCTGCTAAAATCAAACAATTATACATATTCGAACTCATAACCTTCTATTACTACAGTATCTCCTTCTTTAACTCCTGCTTCTACTAATTTTTTCTCCATACCAACATTTCTTAATACTTGAAGAAATTGTATTATTCCATCATCTCCTGTAAATACATATTTATTAAATACATTATCTACAACTTGACCTGATACTTCAAATACATTAGGCTCTATTTCTTTTATTATCCAATCTTCTTTTGTTTTTATAATTTCTAATAAAACTTCATCTAAATCTTTTAATTCTTCTAATTCTTCATAACTAGTATTTTTCAATAAAGTATTAGCCTTATTAATCACTTCTTTTACACCTTCGTTAGATATTACAGACATAGTTAATACTTCTTGACCAATAGTTTTAGAAAATTCTTCTATTTTTGACTCGTCATAAAGCATATCTATCTTATTAAGTACTACTATTTGTGGCTTTTTAGATAATCTTTCACTATAATTTTTTAATTCTTCATTTATCTTATAATAATCTTCAATTGCATTTCTACCATCTATTTCAGATATATCAATTATATGTATTATTACTCTGCATCTTTCTATATGTCTTAAGAATTTATCTCCTAGACCTATACCTTGATGAGCTCCTTCAATAAGACCTGGTATATCTGCTATTACAAAACTATCATCATCATTGACTCTAACCATACCTAATTTAGGTCTTAATGTAGTAAAATGATAACTAGCAACTTTAGATTTTGCAGCTGATACCTTATTAATAAATGAAGACTTTCCAACACTAGGATACCCAACTAATGCAACATCTGCTAATAGTTTTAATTCTAATTTAACTTTAAGTTCTATACCTGCTCTTCCACTTTCAGATATTCTTGGTGCTTTTCTAACAGAATTTTTAAAATGTATATTTCCTCTACCACCATCTCCACCTTTAAGCAGTAACTTTTCTTCATTAGGTTTATTCATATCTAAAAGTAACTTGTCAGTTTCAAAATCCCTTATTACAGTCCCTACTGGAACTCTAATAATAACACTTTCACCATCTCTACCTGTACATCTCGCACTTGATCCACGACCACCATTTTGTGCTTCTAATCTTCTAATATTTTTAAAATTTAACAAAGTGTTCATATTAGGATCGGCAAAAATTATTATATCTCCACCTTTTCCACCATCTCCACCATCTGGTCCACCGAATTGCACAAACTTTTCTCTTCTAAAAGTTGCGGCTCCATCTCCACCATCACCAGATTTTATTGTTATTACACTTTCATCTATAAACATTATATTCCTCTCTAAAATAGGACTTATTACTAAGTCCTAATATACTCTTATTCTTCTGTATTTTCTACTTCATTAGTTTCAAGGCTTTCAACACTTACACCAGCTGGAACTGACGCAAAAACTTTATCAGTAATTTTTTCAATTCTTCCACCTAATATAATAGTTGCTCCATTTATGAAATCAAAACTTCTTTGTCCATCTTCACTTGATAAATTTTCAAGATTAAATGCTACTATATTTCCTTTTTTTATTAATTCAATTATCTTTCTAGTTTCCATTCCAAAACTATTAGGTCTAATTATTCTTAATCCAAAACCTCCTGCAACAATTGGTTCACTTTCTACACTAACTTCTTCATTTTTGAAAAATTTATCTAAATTTATTGCCATTTTCATACCTCCATGTATCTCTATATATTAATTATATACTTTTTTCTACATTATTTCAATAAATAAATTAAAAAAGACTGACAATATATAGCAGTCTCACAAAACTATGACAATTATGGTGCACGGGAAGGGACTTGAACCCTTATGTCAAAGACGCTAGATCCTAAGTCTAGTGCGTATACCAATTTCGCCACCCATGCAAAATTAAATGGGGTGACCGACGAGACTTGAACTCGCGACAACCAGATCCACAAACTGGCGCTCTACCAACTGAACTACGATCACCATGGAGCGGGAAACGAGGGTCGAACTCGCGACATTCAGCTTGGAAGGCTGACACTCTACCAACTGAGTTATTCCCGCATAAATAAATGGTCGGTGTGACAGGATTTGAACCTACGACCCCTTGTTCCCAAGACAAGTGCGCTACCTAACTGCGCTACACACCGATAATTTTTGCTTGGCAGATACCGATTTTCCCCATTACTGAGTATCTTAGGCGTATATAGGCTTAACTTCTAGGTTCGGTATGTTTCTAGGTGTTTCCCTATAGCTATGTCCACCAAGCTTTTCTTAACTTTTTTGTCCTTAGGACAATTAGAAATAAATAGTAGTAGTAAAAAATTACAAGCATTTTAGTAAAGCAATCGACATATTAGTACTAGTCAGCTGAATGTATCTCTACACTTACACCTCTAGCCTATCTACCTTCTGGTCTCGAAGGGGTCTTTATGAATACTTATCTTAAAGGGGGCTTCTCACTTAGATGCTTTCAGCGATTATCCCTTCCAAACGTGACTACTCAGCCATGCTACTGGCGTGACAACTGAAACATCAGA
>NZ_LOQI01000019.1 GCF_001517915.1 Oceanivirga salmonicida
TTTGCACCTTTTGTATTTACTTCAACTGGTATATTAGTAAATGTACTTTTAGATTATGTATTTTTAGGAATATTTAAATTTGATATTTCTGGTGCAGCCATAGCAACAGTTCTTTCACAAGTTATATCAGCGGTCTTATTGTGTATTTACATAAGAACACCTAAATCTAAATTTAGAAAAATGAAAATATTTAAAATAGATAATCCGTATATGTATATGAGATTGATAAGAATAGGATTACCTTCTGGTATAAGTCAGGCACTATTTACTATAATTTCTATAGTAATAGCACATAAAATAGCAGGTATAGATATAAAGGCTTTAGGAGTACAAAGGCTAGGGGTTCAATTTGAAGCATTTTCATGGAATATAGCAAGTGGTTTATCTAGTGCAGTTGCAACTTATGTGGCACAAAATTATGGTGCGAAAAAATATGATAGAGTAAGTGAAGTATATAGATTATCAATGAAGAGTATATCAATATTTGGCTTGATGATTAGTATAGTATTTATTGCATTTGCAAGACCTTTATATTCTAGTTTTTTTGAAGATGAAAAATTTGTAAATTATGGAGTATATTATTTAAGAATAATAGGACTAACTCAGATTTTTCAATGTATAGAGATAATAACAGGTGGAGCATTCAATGGTATTGGTAAGGTTAAACAACCAACTATAATAGGTGTTATAGGAACATCTCTTAGAATACCTTTTGTATACTTGTTAGCACCTATATTTGGTATAAATATTATATGGTGGGTAATAAGTGCAAGTATGTTACTAAAAGGAATAGTTAGTTATATATGGTTTACAAAATCTTGGAATAGTTTTATAATAAAAGAAAATGAATTAAAAAGGGGTATGGTATGAAAATAGCAATAGGAAATGATCACTCAGCTGTTGAGTATAAAAATGAATTAGTTAAATTTTTAGAAGAATTAGGGCATGAAGTAGTAAATTTTGGTACTGATACTAATGATTCAGTAGATTACCCTGATTTTGCAAAGGCAGTATGTAAGGCAATTTTAAATAAAGAAGTAGTTTATGGAGTTTTAATTTGTGGTACAGGAATAGGAATATCTATTACCGCAAATAAAATAAAAGGAATTAGAGCAGCTTTGGTAAGCAATGAGTATATGGCAAGAATAACAAGAGAACATAATGATGCTAATGTAATAGCATTTGGAGCAAGAGTTGTAGGTATAGAAGTTGCAAAGTCTTCACTTAAAGCATTTTTAGAAGCAGAATTTGAAGGTGGAAGACATGCTATAAGAGTAAATAAAATGGAGTGTGATTGTTAATGAGTACAATATTTAAAAAAATAATAGATAAAGAAATTCCCGCTAAGGTAGTATATGAAGATAATGAAATTATGGCTTTTCATGATATAGCTCCTATTGCACCAGTACATATAATAGTAATACCTAAAAAAGAAATTGCTAGTTTAAATTTTGCTGATGAAACTGATGCTTTATTATTAGGTAAAATTCAATTAGTTATAGCTAAATTAGCAAGAGAATTTAAGATAAATGAAAGTGGTTATAGAGTAGTATCTAATATAGGAAAAGATGGTGGACAAACTGTTAATCATATACATTATCATTTGATAGGTGGAAGAAAACTTGGAACAGAAATGTAATATAGTATTTATTGAAAGTAAAGATAATAAGAACTATAAATTAATAAAAAAATTAAGTAAAAAAAAATATAGAGATGAAAATAATATATTTATTGCTGAAGGGGAGAAATTTTTTGAACAATCAAATGATTTTAACCAAATAGTAATAAATGAGTCATATTATGATTACTATAACAAAGAATATGATTTAAAAAAATATAATAAAATAATAGTTTTAAAAGAAAATTTATTCAAAGAAATATCGACACAAGAGCATAGTCAAGGTATAATATTTATATACTCTAAATTTGCTAAAAATATACATGAAATAAGTGGAGATATAGTAATACTAGATGATATACAAGATCCAGGTAATGCTGGAACTATAATTAGAACGCTAGTTGCTCTAAATTACCAAAACTTGATACTTACCAAGGGTAGTGTCGACGTTTATGCTCCAAAGGTTATTAGAGCCTCTATGGGGGCAATATTTAATATAAATGTAATATATGAAGAGCCAAATAAAATTATAGACTTTATAAATCTAAATAAATATGAATGCTTTGCAACAGCATTATCTGATACAGCCAAAGATTATAGAGAGTTAAAATTAAAAATAGATAAAAATGCATATGTATTTGGTCATGAAGGTGGTGGAGTATCTAAAAAGTTTTTAGATATTTCTAAAAAAGCAATTATACCCATATCAGATAAGGTAAATTCGTTAAATGTAGGAGTAGCATTAGCTGTATTTTTATATAAAATGCGTGAAATTGGGGGTGAAATATGATAATATTAGGAATAGAAAGTTCTTGTGATGAAACAGCTATAGCAATAGTTGAAGATGGGAAAAAAGTATACAGTAATATAATTTCAACTCAAATAGAAATACATAAAAAATACGGTGGAGTAGTTCCAGAAATTGCTTCAAGGCATCATATAGAAAATATAACATATGTATTTTATGAATGTTTAGAAAAAGCGAATATGACTATAAATGATATAGACTATATTGCAGTAACTAATAAACCAGGGCTTATAGGCTCTTTACTGGTAGGTTTAATGTTTGCAAAAGGTTTAAGTTATAAGCATAATATACCTTTAATTCCAGTAAATCATTTAGAAGGGCATATATATTCTACTTTTTTAGAAAATGAAGTAAGTTTACCTGCAATAACAGTGGTTGCTTCTGGTGGTCATACTTGTATATATAATATGGATGAAAATCATAATTTAGAATTAATGGGAGAGACCTTAGATGATGCAATAGGAGAAGCCTATGATAAGGTTGCAAGAATGGTAGGGCTTAGTTATCCTGGCGGACCATCTATTGAAAAGGCTAGTATTAATGGAGAAAATAATTTAGATATACCTATGCCTAATATTAAAGAATATGATTTAAGTTTTAGTGGTATTAAAACTTATGTTACAAACTATATCAATAAATGCAATATGAAAAATGAAAAAATTATAATAGAAGATATTTGTAAATCTTTTCAAGAGACAGCCATAGAACACTTGAAAAGAAAGGCTATAAAAGCAGTTGTAGATACTAATTCTAAGACAATAGCAATAGCAGGTGGAGTATCAGCTAATAAATATTTAAGAAAAGTTTTAAATGAAGCAGAAGAACTAAAAAATGTTGAAATCAATTTCCCCGTAAAAATGGAATATTGCACTGATAATGGTGCTATGATTGCAGCAGCAGCATACTATAATTTAAAATATAAGAAAAATGAAATTGTAAAAGATTTTGATGCGACTTCTACAAAAGAGTTTCATAGAGTATAATAAATTAGAAATAGGAGGGGTGAATATGTTTTATAGAAATTTTATAGATAGAACTATAAATACTAGATTTAATGAAAGAATTAGAAGAAGAAAACCATATTTAAAAAGAGAAAGAATGTTTGAAGAACCTTTAACACATTTAAAAGAAAAGTTTTCAATAGGAGAAGATAGATATTTTGACAAAGCACCATTACCTAACCTATATTATACTAATGAAGTGGTTTTAATGCCTAAAAATAAGACAACAATTTTTGCTTATTGGGAAGTTAGAGAAGATGATTATGAAAATCTTAAATTAGAAAAGAATATTTTTGATACAGTAACTATGTTACTTTATAAAAAAGATAACTTATATAGAAAAATACAAGGATTAAGTAGATTTGGTTCATACTATATTAATAATATTAGATCAAATAGAGAATATAAGGCTGTAATAGGTTTTGAAAATGAAAAAGGTGAATTTTTTGAAATTGCAAAATCTAATAAAGTAATTTCTCCTAGTGGAAAAGTATCACATATTAGAGGAACTAGATGGGGAATACCGTATATGTTAGGTAATAAAATTAAATTAAATGTATACACTAGAGACAATTTGCCAGATGATTATATATTATCGCAAGAAATAACTGATAGAGAATTGGTATATGAAAGTTTGACAGATGAAAAATATGGTATAGGGTCATCAGAAAATATGGGTTCATCAGATAATAATTTAGGATCATCAAATAACAATAAATAATATAAAAAAAGTAATGAATTTAATAAAACCCCAAAATCTAAATAATGTAAAATTATTTTAGATAAAGGGTTTTTTTATATGTGAAAATATAGTTTAAAATAAAAAAAGACTTTATGCAAAAATAAACTATTAATGTTATTAATGATTGCATTAGTAACTTATATTATGCAAAACATACAAAAAAGTGTTATTATAAGATAATATTTAAAATAATTATTTTAAATTAGCTATAAAAATAGGGGGATAAAAGTGAAAAAAATAATGGGGAAATATAAATATTTATTTTTATTATCAATAATAACGAGTTTAGTTTTTAGTGTATCTTTAACTCTTTTTTCGCTACAATTAGGAAATATTATAGATGCTATAAATAAAGATGCTAACATACTAATATATAGATTATTATTAGCAACTTTATTTTTAATAATAAGTGTGGCATTTTTAATAATATATTCTTATTTATCAAATAATTATTCTATAAAAATTTTAAATCATACAAAAAAAGAATTATATAATAGTTACTATAATATTGAATTAGAAAATTATAATAAAAATAAAAATGCAGAATATCTTAATTTATTTACAAAAGATATGGATTTATTAATAGATAATTATTTAAAACCTAAACTTACAATGTTTACTGAAATTTTTAGAGCGTTTTTTTCAATGATAGCAATATTATATATTTCATGGAGATTAGCTATTGCTTTCATATTAGTTTCTATGATAAATATATTATTTTCATCACTACCAAGTAAATATATGTTGAAAAAAACTAATGAATTTAGTGTTGAAAATAAAGGGTATTTACATAATGTAACAAATTACATATCTGGTTTCGAACAAATTAAATTGCTTGGAATAGGTAAAATATTTAAAAATAAATTAAATAATGTAGATGATAATTTTGAAAAAGCAAGATTTAAATATTTATTTGCAAAAGATTTTTCATCATACTTTGCAATGTCATTAGGTTTAATATCTCAAATGTTATGTTTAAGTGTGGGAATTTATTTTGCCTTAAAAGGATATTTATCAATTGGAATGTTACTTGCGTCAATACAATTATTAAATTCTATATTTACACCAATTAGTAATATTAGTAAATATAGAAATCTTATTAAGACGCAGAAAAAAATAATAAATAATATAGATAATAAATTATCCGAAAAATATATTGAATTAGAAAATATTGATAATAAAATTACAAAAATAGATATAAAAGATTTATCATTAAATTTTAATAATAAAGTTGTATTTGATAAATATAATTATACATTTATTTCTGATAAAAAGTATGCAATAATAGGAGAAAGTGGTCGTGGTAAATCAACATTAATAAAATTAATCATGAAATATTTTTCTAATAAAGAATATACAGGAAGTATAACTATAAATGATAAGAATATAAACGATATTAATTCAAACAGTATATATTCTAGAATAGGATTTATTCAAAAAAATGATTTTATTCTTGATGAAAATATTGAAAATAATATATTATTAGGTAGAGAAAATATAGATATAAGCAATGTAGTTGATATACTTAATTTAAATACTATCATGAATAAAGATGAAGATAATATTATTTCAAGTGGTGAAAAACAAAGAATTGACATTTCTAGATTTATTGTATCTGATTATGATGTTTTAATTTTTGATGAACCTACTAGTAATTTAGACCCAGAAACATCTAGAAAAGTAGAAAATTATATATTGGGCTTAAAAGATAAAATAGTAATAGTTATTACACATAATCAAAATGAAGAATTATTAAATGAATTTGATGAAATTATAAAATTATAAAAAAGAAGCAATTTAAGAACACATTTAGTTCTCATTTTGCTTCTTTTTATTATCTTTTTTTAAATATACTTTTAATTCCTAAAAAAATGATTTGTAAAAATGTCTTTGATTTTACTAGTTTTTCTTTGGGAATATAATTGCTAATTGCTCTTAATGTTTTTTTGTTATCAGAAGTTGAAAAAGAGAAATCTCCATTTTTTTTTGTAAAAATAGCAAATCTATTAATCCATCTTCCACCCAAAAGAACGGAAGCAGCAATATAGTCAACCTCATTCCAAGGAATTTGTATAAAATCTTTAGCATTTTTATTGTTATAATATTCAAAACCATTATTTCCAACTAATACAATTCCATAACTAGGTAGACCTAAATATGAAACCGCTTTAATTTTTAAATCAATTTTTTTATTAATTGCTTGTATCATTTTACATTAATCCTATAACATGAGCAACAATACCAGTTATAAATAAACATACTATAATTAATATAGGTGATACTTTTTTCTTTAATAACCAACTACAAATTAGTGTTAATATTAATGCTGCTAAACCTGGAATTAATGAATCTAATGTTTTTTGTAAGTTAAATATTTCGTGCATTTGTACTTTACCAGCAGCATCTAATACTTGTTTTCCTGTTTCTTGGTCAACAACTGGTGCTAGTGAAATAAATTTAAAACTAATAGAAACCCATCTTTTTACTAATGCTCCTATAACGAACATACCTAGTATAGATGCACCTTCTGTTATTTTACCTAATAATCCACCAGATAAATCTTTAGTAATTTCTGCTCCTACTTTATATCCAAATTCTTGTGTATACCATTCAAATATCCATCTTAATATATTCCATGCAAAAAAGAATAATAATGGACCTACTATACTTCCAGTTATCGCTAATGAAGCACCTAATGCTCCTAATATAGGACGAGCAGTAAACCAGAAAACTGGGTCTCCAACACCAGCTAATGGTCCCATCATACCAACTTTAACCCCTTGTATTGTAACGTCATCAACAGGTGCACCATTTGCTCTATCTTCTTCTAGAGCTAGTGTAACTCCTAATACAGGTGATGATACATAAGGGTGAGTGTTATAAAATTCCATATGTCTTTGTAACGCTTTAATTTGTTCATCTTTTTCAGGATATAACTTTTTGATAGCAGGTATCATTGAAAATGCCCAACCACCATTTTGCATTCTTTCATAATTCCAAGAACCTTGTAAGAATTGGTGACGAAATGCAACTGCTAATCTATCCTTTTTGCTTAATTTTAATTTCTTTTCCATAATTTAATTTCCTCCCAATTCTAATAATCATTTAAAATATCACCTAATGGATCAGAATTTCCAGAACCTGAACCAGATGAAGCAACTTCTTTTAATCCTAAATAAATTAATGCTAATGACACACCAATTGCTCCTAGTGATATAAGTGTTAATTCGCTTAAAACTGCAATACAGAAACCTAATATGAAGAAAGGCCAAACGGTTTTAGTAGACATCATGTTTACAACCATAGCAAACCCAACTGCTGCAACCATTCCTCCACCTATTCCCATTCCTTCAGCTAACCAAGATGGCATTGCTTTAAGTCCAGCAGTAACTGCTTGTGCTGGTATTAAACAAAGTAATACAGCAGGAATAGCTACTCTTAATCCTTGTAATGATAGGGCAAATAAATGCCAAAATTCCATTAATTTTATATTTCCTTTTTCTGCTGCTGCATCCATAAAGTGAATTAAAGATATTGATACTGTTCTTATAATTATTGTTAAGAAAAGTCCTGCTATTGATAATGGTATAGCTAAAGCTATTGCTGTTGAAATTGCTTCACTAGTAGCTTGTCCATTTTTAATAAATGTAATCATTATTATTGCTGATGCAACTGAAGCAGTAGCTGCATCAGGTGCTGTTGCTGCTCCTATATTTGCCCATCCAAGAGCTATTAATTGTAATGTTCCACCTAATATAATACCCACAGTTAAATGACCTGTAACTAGTCCTATTAGTGTACAAGCAATTATTGGTTGGTGGAATTGAAATTGGTCTAATACTGATTCCATACCAGCTAAGAAAGCAACTAATGCAATCAATATAATTGTTACTATTCCAAATGTTAATGTCATATATATTTCCTCCTAATTATAATTGTGTTTTAGCACTTGCTATTATATTATCAAAGTTTTCAGGTGAATCAGATGGAACTTTTCTTACATCTATTTTAACTCCTAATGATAATAATTTTTCAAATGTTTCTACATCATCTTTTCCCATAGAAACTGCCTTTGTTAATTGTACTTTTCCTTTTGAATGCGCTATTGAACCAAGATTTAATTCTTTTATTTCAATTCCGCCTTCAATTGCTCTTAATGCATCTTGTGGTGTTTCAAATAAAAGCATTGCTTTGGTATTACCAAAACGCTTATCTTTATCAACAGTTATCATTTTATCAATAGGGACAACATTTGCTCTAACACCTGGTGGTGCAGCTTCCTCTATCATTTTCTTTCTTAATTGATCTCTTGAAACGGCATCAGATACAACAATAATACGATTTGGATTAGTTGTTTTTGTCCAAGAAGTTGCTACTTGACCATGTAATAAACGAGTATCAATACGAGCTAAAACATAAGAAATTTTTCCATCTATTTCAGGTAAATTTTGGATATTCGTTTTATTTTCCACTTTTTTAGTTTCTGAATTTACAAAATCGGGCTTACCTTTTATTCCTTCTTTACCTGCTTTTATAACAGCTTTTGCTACTTCATGTGCAGTTTCAAAATCTTCTCTTGCTTCAAAAGCTTCAAAAATCATAGGTAAATTTGTTCCAGCAACAACTGCCCATTTTTCATTTTCATTTAATAGAGCATTTGCTTGATTAAATGGAGTACCTGACCATAAATCTGTTAAAATTAATACTTCTTCTTTATCTTCAAATGAAGAAATTGCATCAACAATTTTAGATTTTAGTATTTCAGGGGATTCACTAGGCATAAGTGAACAAATTGCATAATTTTCTTGATCTCCAAAGATCATTGAACCTGCATGCATAAGTCCATTTGCCAATTCTCCATGACTTGCAATGATAATTCCTATCATATATAATCTCCTTTCAGTCTTTTATATAATAGAGTATAACTTTCTTTTTTGAAAAAATCAAATTTTAAATTAATTAATATTAACATTTTAAAATAAAATTTAAATATTTTTTAATTAGTCATACTGTTATATTGGTCCTTATTTAATTTGTTAAGCATTCTTGCAGATATTACACCAGACAATATAGAATCATTAACATTAAGAGCAGTTCTAGCCATGTCTATTAATGGTTCTACTGATATTAATAATCCAGCTAATTCAACAGGGAAACCTAATGTTGATAGAACTATTATTGCGGCAAATGTTGCTCCACCACCAACACCTACTACTCCTAGCGAACTTATCGTTACTATTATTACAACTTTTGTTAAAAATGCTAAATTGAATGGGTCTATTCCTACTGTTGGAGCTATCATAAGGGCTAACATTGTAGGATAAATTGAAGCACAACCATTTTGTCCTATACTTGAACCAAAAGTTGCTGCTATATTAGCTATTCCTTTTTCAACACCTAATTTTTCTTGTGTAATAATAGTTAATGGTATAGTTCCTGCAGATGTTCTTGATGTAAATGCAAAAGTTAAAGCAGGCATAGATTTTTTCAAATATGTAATTGGAGATAAACCTAAAATAATTATAAATATTAAATGGATTATAAACATTATTATAATTGCTACATATGATGCTACAACAAAATTTATAAGTTTTAGTATCTTTGTATAATCAGTTATTGCTATAATTCTTGCAATTAAGGCTAAAACACCATAAGGTGTTAATCTTAAAACTATTGTAACCATTCTTAATACTATATCATTAGTAGAATTTATTAATTTTATTATAATTTCAGCAGATTCTGGTTTTTTCTTTTTAACTCCTAAAATCGCAAATCCTACGAATGCACAAAATACTACTACTGCTATTATAGAAGTTGCTCTAGCACCTGTCATATCATAAAAAGGATTAGTTGGAATAAACGAAATAATTTTATCAGAAATAGTTTGGTCTACCACGGCAACCTTTGATAATATATTTTCTCCTGCTGCCTTTTCGCTACTTCCCGCTATTATATTATTAGCATTCAACTTAAATGATAAAGTTGTAAATATAGAAACTATACTTGCTATAGCTGCTGTAAATAGTAGAGTTCCTACTACTAAAGTTCCTGTTTCTGTTGCTTCTTTACTATCTTTTAAATTAATAATAGCACTTAGTATAGATATCATTATAAGTGGCATAGATATCATTCTAAGTAGTGCAACATAAGACCTACCAACGGTATTTAACCATTCTATTGGTATATATGTGTAATGTAGATATAAACCGTATATTATCCCTACCAAAAGTGATAAAATAACTCTTTTTCCAAATGAAACATGCCTTTTAGCCATTATTCTAAATGCGAATAATAACAATACGAATATTAAAGTGTTTAATATTTTAAATAATAACATTTTTTCCTCCTTATGTTTTTTTAATGTTTTTAATATTTTAGCTTTATTTTTCTTTTTGTCAAATAAGATTGAAGTAATAAAATTACTTAAAATAAATTTGAATATTAAATTTACAAAAATGTAAATATATGTTATTATATGTCATATGGTTTAAATTTAAAAAGTTTAAAAAATATATTTAAAGAGCGAACACCCAAGTTCGCTCTTTTAAGTTTGAATAAAAATATATAAAAGATTTAATAAATAAAATATATGAAAGGCTTAAATTCATTGATTAAATGTTAATAAAATGATAAAATAAATTATATGAAACATGAAAGGAAAATACATGGAAAATTTTGATATAATAATAGTAGGTGCAGGGCATGCAGGAATAGAGGCGGCTTTTGCATCAGCAAGACTTGGGCTTAAAACAGCATTGTTTACCATATACTTAGATAAAATAGCACTTATGAGTTGTAATCCTTCTATAGGAGGACCAGGGAAAAGTCATTTAGTTAGTGAAATAGGTATGCTGGGTGCTGAAATGGCTAAACATATAGATAAGTATAATTTACAATTGAAAAATTTAAATCATACTAAAGGTTTAGTTGCAAGGATTACAAGAGCACAAGCAGATAAATATAAATATAGAATAAAAATGAGAGAAAAATTAGAAAATGAACCTAATCTTCATATAGTTCAAGCAACTGTGAGTGATTTAATTATTGAAGATAAGAAAGTAAAAGGGGTAACTGATAAATTAGGAGTTAGTTATTTTTCAAGTGCAGTTATACTTTGTACAGGAACATTTTTAAATGGAGAATATGTTATAGGAAATGTTAAATATAGTTCAGGTCGTGCAGGAGAAGTTGCGAGTACAGATTTACCTAAATCATTAGTTGCTAATGGAATAGTTTTTGATAGATATCAAACTGCTACACCACCTAGAATTAGTAAAAAAAGTATAGATTTTAGTTCTATGAAAAAATTAGAGGGAGAAAAACAACCTAGATTTTTTTCATATGAGACTAAAAAATTAGAAGTAGAACCCAGACCTACATATTTAACTTATACTACAAAAGAAACAGTTAAAGTAGCAAGTGAATTATTACAATATTCACCAATAGTTACAGGAATAGTTAGCACAAAAGGACCTAGGCATTGTCCATCATTAGATAGAAAGGTTTTAAATTTTCCAGAAAAATATGACCATCAAATATTTTTAGAAGAAGAATCGTCAGATAGTGATGAAATTTATGTTAATGGTTTTACAACTGCTATGCCAACATTTGCACAAGAAAAAATGTTACACACAATAAAAGGATTAGAAAATGCTAAAATACTTAGATATGGTTATGCAGTTGAGTATGACTATATTCCAGCAGATCAAGCTAAATATACCTTAGAGAGTAAAAAAATTGAAAATCTATATACTGCAGGGACTATAAACGGAACTAGTGGTTATGAAGAAGCAGCAACTCAAGGATTTATTGCAGGGATAAATGCAGCTAGAAAAATACAAGGTAAAAGTGAAATAATAATAGGTCGTAATGAAGCATATATTGGTGTTATGATAGATGATATAATAAATAAAACAACACCAGAACCTTATAGAGTATTACCGTCTAGGGCAGAATATAGACTAACACTAAGACAAGATAATACTTTTTTAAGACTTTTAGAATTATCAAAAGAAATAGGAATAGTACCTAAAGAAAAAATAGAATATTTAGAATTTGTAAAAAATCAAATAGATGATGAAATAAAAAGATTAAAAGAAATTAAAATATTTCCTAGTAAAGAAAATAATGAAAAACTTAATAGTATAAAAGATGGGTCTAGTATGAATGCTCCTGTCAGTGCTTTTGAATTTTTAGCAAGACAAGAAATAGATTATACAAATTTAGCCTTATTTGTTGAAATTAAGCAAATAGAGGATTTAGCAATAGAACAAGTAGAAATAAATGCTAAGTATAATGCTTTTATTGAAAGAGAAAAAAAACAAATAGAGGATTATAAGAAGTTAGAAAATATAGTTATACCAAAAGATTTTGATTATGAAACTGTAAAAGGAATGAGTAATATTGCAAAATCAGGTCTTACTTATCAAAAACCTAACAATATTGGACAAGCTAGTAGAATTAGTGGTGTTACATATAATGATATTGCCTTACTTATAGCATTACTTAGAAAATAGAAAATAAAACAAAAGTAATAAATTAATAATACATATAATAAAAATAAGCAAAAATTAGAATTTATGAAGGAATTAAATATGAAAATAATGGAAACAGAACGTTTAATACTTAGAGTACCAACTCTTGATGATTTTGATGAATTATATTCGGTTCATGCAAATCCCGAAACTAATATTTTTAATCCTGGATGGAAAAAACCAAGTAAGGAAGAATATAAGGAAACTTTAAATACAATTATAGAACACCATAAAAAGTATGGCTTTGGATATTATTCTCTAGTAGATAAAGCAGATAATAGAGTTTTTGGTTTGTGTGGTTTAAGGTTTACTTCAATAAAAGATAAAAAGTACTTAAATCTATATTATAGAATAGATCCTTCTAAAACGAGAAAGGGTTTTGTAAAAGAAGCAGCCACTAAAATTATTGATATTATAACAAGAGAATTAAATAATAAATATAAAGTAGTTGCATTAACTTTAGATGAAAATATTCCTTCAAGAAAAACTGCTGAATCATTAGGATTAAAATATGATAAAAATTTTGATAATGTGGATGGAGAAGGAAATGTCTATTACTTTAATTAGTTCTAAGTTTAATATATTTATTTTATTGAAAATTTTGGACTAAACAAATTATATAACTATAAATTCCAGTTTGTAGAACTAATAGAAGATTATAAGAAGTTAGAAAATATAGTTATACCAAAAGATTTTGATTATGAAACTGTGAAAGGAATGAGTAATATTGCAAAATCAGGTCTTACTTATCAAAAACCTAACAATATTGGACAAGCTAGTAGAATTAGTGGAGTTACATATAATGATATTGCATTACTTATAATGTTATTAAAAAAATAAAATAGGAGGAATACATGTTAAATAAAAAAGAAACAGAAAGAGCAGAATTGCATAAAACTATATGGAATATAGCTAATGATTTAAGAGGAAGTGTTGATGGTTGGGATTTTAAACAATATGTATTAGGTTTCCTATTTTATAGGTATATTTCTGAAAATATGAGTGTATATATAAATAATATTGAAAGAAATGCTGGAGATTTAAATTTTTCTTATGAGAATGAAACTGATGAAGCAGCAGATAGAGATTTTAAAGATTGGCTTATAGATAATAAAGGATTCTATATTAAACCTTCACAACTATTTTGTAATGTATCTAAAAATGCTATGCAAGATAAAGATTTAAATATTACATTAAAAAATATATTTGATGATATAGAAAAATCTACACAAGGTCAAAATAGTAGTGAAGATTTTAAAGGATTATTTGATGATATATTATTAAATAGCCCTAAACTTGGAGAAACAGTAGAAAAAAGAAATGAAAAATTGGCAAAAATATTAGTATCAATTGGAGAATTAAAATTAGGAGATGTTAAAGACAATACTATAGATGCTTTTGGAGATGCATATGAATATTTAATGGCTATGTATGCTTCAAATGCAGGTAAAAGTGGTGGAGAATATTATACTCCACAAGAAGTGTCAGAATTATTAGCAAGATTAACAGTTATAGGTAAAACAAAAGTTAATAAAGTTTATGATCCTGCTGTTGGAAGCGGTTCACTACTTTTAAAGTTTGCTAAAATTTTAGGAAAAGATAATGTTAAACAAGGTTTCTTTGGACAAGAATTAAATATGACAACATATAATTTATGTAGAATAAATATGTTTTTACACGATATAGATTTTGAAAAATTTAATATAAAAAATGGAGATACACTTACTAATCCTAAACACGATGGATTTGAACCATTTGAAGCAATAGTATCTAATCCTCCATATTCAATTAAATGGGCAGGAAAAGATGATATTAATTTAGTAAATGATGAAAGATATTCAGTTGCAGGAGTTTTAGCTCCTAAATCAAAGGCAGATTTAGCATTTATTATGCATTCACTATCATATTTAGCATCTAATGGAACTGCTGCTATAGTATGTTTTCCTGGTGTAATGTATAGAGGTGGAGCAGAACAAAAAATAAGAAAATACCTAGTAGAAAATAACTTTGTAGATGGAATTATACAATTACCAAGTAATTTATTCTTTGGAACAAGTATTGCGACATGTATATTAGTTCTTAAAAAAGGGAAAAAAGATAATAAAACAATATTTATAGATGCAAGTAATGAATGCATTAAAGTAACTAATAGTAATAAATTAAAAGATGAAAATATACAAAGTATTTTAGAAACATATATAAATAGACAAGATAAAGAATATGTTGCAAAACTTGTAGATATTGAAGAAATTAGAAAAGAAAACTTTAATTTATCAGTTAATACTTTTGTAGAACAAGAAGATACAAGAGAAAAAATAGATATTAAAGCAGTACATAAAGAATTAAGGGAAATAGAGGAAAAACAAAATATATTAAGGGCAAAAATTAGAGAAATAATAAAAGACCTTGGTGATGATTATGAAATTAAATAAATATATTGGTGAAACAAATTTTTATGATAAAAAAGAAAAAATAGAAAGAAATAAACCTAAAAGTTGGCTTAAATCAGTTAGTGCTTTTGCTAATTATGATGGAGGTAAATTAATTTTTGGGGTATTAGAAAATAATGAAATAAAAGGTTTAGAAAACTATAAATCAGATAGTGAATTTATAAGCCAAAAAATTAAAGAAAAGATAGAACCTATACCAGAATTTAATATTGAAATAAAGGAAATCGATAATAAAATAATTATAATTTTAGATATTTTTGAAGGGGCTCATACACCTTATTATTACAATGATAGTGGAACTAGAACAGCTTATAGAAGAGTTGGAAATGAAACTGTGGTTGTGAATAGTATAGAACTTTTAAATCTTAATTTAAGAGGTGCAAAAGTAAATTACGATGAATTAAGTTCAGGAATTAGTAAAGATAAAGCTTCATTTACTAGATTAAAAAGTATGTATTATTATAGAGCAAAAAAAGAATTTCAAGAAAATGATTTAGAAAGTTTTAATTTAATAAATAAAGAAGGTGTTTTAACTAATGCGGGTGCTTTATTTGCAGATGAAAAATTAGTCTATCATTCAAGAATATTTTGTACTAGATGGGATGGATTAATTAAAGGTAGTAAAAGATTAGATGCAATAGATGATATTGAAATAGAAGGAAGTATCTTGATTCAATTTGATGAAGCAATGAGATTTATAAGAGGAAATTCAAAAAAGAAATGGAAGAAACTCCCTACGCATAGATTAGAAATGCCAGATTACCCAGAAAGAGCATATCAAGAAGCATTAGTTAATGCAATAGTACATAGAGATTATACACAAACAGGTTCAGAAATTCATATAGATATGTATGATGATAGATTAGAAATTTATTCTCCCGGTGGAATGGCAGATAGAACAAAAATTCAAGAAAAAGATATATACAATATGTCATCTATAAGAAGAAATCCTATTATTGCAGACGTATTTTCTAGAATGGATTTAATGGAAAGACGTGGAAGTGGTTTAAAACAAATAATTGAAACATATAAACAACAAGAAATGTATAATGAAGAATTAGAACCAATCTTTGAAACAAGAGGCGAAGAGTTCCATGTTATATTAAAGAATTTAAATTATGACACTAAAGATGACACCAGAGATGGCACTAAAGATGGCACTAAAGATGGCACTAAAAGAATTGAAAAAATACTTCAATTAATAAAGGAAGATAATAAAATATCAATAGATAAAATGGCAGAAGAAATAGAAGCTGGCAGAAGAACTATTGTGAGAGATATAAAATATTTACAAGATAACAATATTTTAGAAAGAATTGGTGGAAGAAAAGAAGGTTATTGGAAGGTAAAAGATGAATAATATAGAAAAAAGTAATGAGTTAAAATTTTTAATCTATTCATTACCAGAAGATGAATTAAGTGTAAATGTAATTGTAAAAGATGACACAATATGGTTAAGTCAAAAAGGTATGGCTGAGCTTTTTGGTTGTTCATCTGATAATATAGGATTACATTTAAAAAATATATATTTAGAATCTGAATTAGATGAAAAACGAACTACCGAGGATTTCTCGGTAGTTCAAAAAGAAGGGACAAGAAATGTTAAAAGAACAGTATTATTCTATAATTTAGATGCAATTATTTCTGTTGGTTATAGAGTAAATTCTAATAAGGCTACTAAGTTTAGAATATGGGCTACTACTATCTTAAAAGAATATATGGTAAAAGGATTTGTTTTAGATGATGATAGATTAAAACAAGGTAAGACTTTATTTGGAAAAGATTACTTTAAAGAATTATTAGATAGAGTTCGTTCTATAAGAGCAAGTGAGAGAAGAATATGGCAACAAATAACTGATATTTTTGCTGAATGTAGTATAGATTATGACCAAAATTCTAAAACTACAAAAGATTTTTATGCTATGGTACAAAATAAATTCCATTATGCTATTACAGGAAAAACTGCTGCTGAAATTATAATCACAAAAGCAGATAATAAAAAGGAAAATATGGGATTAACAACTTGGAAAAATTCTCCAAATGGGAGAATATTAAAACAAGACATAGTAATTGCAAAAAATTATTTAAGTGAAAAAGAGATAAGAAAACTTGAAAGGTCAGTAAGTGGATTTTTTGATTATATAGAAGATTTAATAGAAGATGAAAATATATTTACTATGGAAGACTTTAATATTAGTATAAATAATTTTTTAGAATTTAGAAAGTACAAGATATTAGAGGGTAAAGGTAAAATATCAAAAAAATTAGCAGAAGAAAAAGCTATAAAAGAATATGAAATATTTAATAAAACTCAAAAAATAGATTCTGATTTTGACAAAGAACTTAGAAAAAGAGGTATAAAATGACAGAAATAGATAGATTAATAGAAGAATATTGCCCTGATGGTGTTGAATATAAAGAATTAAAAGAGTTAGTTTTAAATACTAAAAATATAAAATGGTCTGAAAATGAAAATTTAAATTTTCAATATATAGATTTATCATCTGTTGAATTATTAACTGGAAAAATATTAGAATTGATTATTATAAATAAAGAAAATCATCCAAGTAGAGCACAGCAAATTGTAAATGAAAGAGATATAATTTTTGGTACAACTAGACCATTGCAAAAAAGACTCGCAATAATAGATAAATCATTAAATAATCAAATATGTAGTACTGGGTATTGTATATTAAGAGCTGATATAAATAAGGTAAATTATAAATGGATATATTATAATATTCAAACAGAAAATTTTTATAAATATATAGAAAAATGGGAACAAGGAACAAGTTATCCCTCAATAACAAATGAGCTTGTTAAAGCGTTTAAAATTCCAATTCCGCCCTTACCCGTACAAAACGCGATAGTGGAGCATCTAGACGCGTTCTCAGCTCTGCAAGCAGAGCTACAAGCAGAGCTAACTCTAAGAAAAAAACAATATACTTATTATCAAAATAAACTATTAACTTTTGATGAAAATAATCCTTTATTTAAGTTTAAGGTGGAGTATAAAAAGTTAGGTGAAATTTCTGAAATAACTAATAATGGAATTGACAAAAAAAATAATGTTAATGACGATGAAATTATATTATTAAATTATGTAGATGTCTACAACAATAAATATTTAGATAATTCTATTCCTAAAATGATTGTTACTGCAACAAAACGAGAAAAAGAAAAATGTGAAGTAAAAAAAGGTGATATATTTATTACTCCAACATCTGAAACTAAAGAAGATATAGGGCACTCAGCTGTTGCTAAAGAAGATTTAATTAATTGTTATTATAGTTATCATATAATGCGTATTAGATTAAATGAATATAATTATATAACTTCTAAATATATAAATTATGTATTTGAATCTAGGTACGTTAATAATCAAATAGTAAAAAAATCAAGAGGAATAACAAGATATAATTTAATAAAATCAGATTGGGAAAATATAATAATCCCAATCCCACCATTACATATACAAGAAAGATTAGTATATGTTTTAGATAACTTTGACAAGATATGTGGTGATTTGAATATAGGATTACCAAGAGAAATAGAATTAAGGCAAAAACAATATGAATATTATAGAGATAAACTCTTGACATTTGTTGAGAACCCTGTAAACTTTAACATAACATAACATAACATAACACAACACAACACAACAAGCAATAATTAGGCTTGTTCAATATGTAGTTTGTGGAATTGAATATAAGAGAATCAAAGAAATTTCTAATATTAGTAGGGGAATAGTATTATCAAAAGAGTACTTAAGAGATAATTGCGGTGAATATCCTGTATATTCATCGCAAACGGAAAATAATGGAGAATTAGGCAAAATAAATACATATAACTATGATGGAAATTATATAACTTGGACTACTGATGGAGCTAATGCAGGAACAGTATTTTATAGAACTGGTAAATTTAGTATAACAAATGTATGTGGTCTAATAGATATAAATATAGAAAATATTTCTAAAAAATATATATATTATATTTTATCTAAAAAGACACCTAAATATGTAAATAAAAGAATGGGTAATCCAAAGTTAATGAGTAATGTAATGCAAGAAATAGAAATCCCAATCCCACTATTACACATACAAGAAAAAATTGTATCAATATTAGATAGTTTTAGTGCTGCAAGTTCGGGGTTAATACCTTTACTTGAAAGAGAAATAGAATTGGGAGAGAAAAGATATTCGTATTATAGAGATAAGCTATTAAATTTTAAAGAGAAATAAACTGTCGCAAAATTTGCGATAGTTGTAAAAGAGGTGAATAATGGAATATAAACATATAATGAGTGATGAATATTCAACTTTAGTGGCTGAATATAAGCCGAAATATAATGCTAGAACTAGATATCAAAGTGAAGCTGAGTTAGAATCTTCCTTTATATCTGTTCTTGAATCTATGGGTTATGAGCGTGTATATATTAAAGATGAAAAAGACTTGATTTTAAATTTACGTAAGCAATTATCTAATCTTAATAAAATAGAGTTTACAGATAATGAATGGGACAAGTTATTTAATTCATATATTTGTGTTAAAACACATGATAAGATAGATAAAATTAGAAATATACAAGAAAATCACAGATATACATTGACGCTAGATTCAGGAAAAGATATTAATATTAAACTTATTGATAAGGAAAATATATATAATAATAAGTTACAAGTATTAAATCAATTTGAAGAAAATAAAGGTAAACATAATAGTAGATATGACGTAACAATTTTAGTAAATGGCTTACCATTAGTCCATTCGGAATTAAAGCGTCGTGGTGTAGCAATAAAAGAAGCATATAATCAAATTAAAAGATATGAAAGAGAAAGCTTTTGGGCTAGTAATGCCTTATATGAATATGTTCAAATATACATAATATCTAATGGAACTCATACAAAATATTATTCTTCAACTTCAAGATATAATAATTTTGAATTTACTTCTTATTGGTCTGATAAGAAAAATAGAAATATATTAGAATTAATAGATTTTGCAAAAAGCTTCTGTGATAAAAGAGCACTTATTAATATAATAACAAAATATTGTGTATTTGATACAGCTAATATATTAAAAGTAATGCGTCCTTATCAAATAGAGGCAACAGAAAGCATTATTCGTAAAATAATAATGTCTAAAAACCATAAAAAATATGGAACTGTTGATGGTGGTGGTTACATATGGCATACAACAGGAAGTGGGAAAACATTAACTTCATTTAAAACTTCACAAATTGTTACAAAACTTGATGAAATAGAAAAAGTAATATTTGTAGTAGATAGAAAAGATTTAGATGCACAAACTATAAGAGAGTATACTAAGTTTAAAGAAGGTTGTGTTCAATCAAATAATAGTACAAGGATTTTACAAGAACAATTAGAAGATCTTAATACAAAAATAGTAGTAACAACAATACAAAAATTATCTAACTTTGTGAAAAGAAATAAAAAGCATAGTATTTATGGTAAAGAAGTGGTTATGATATTTGATGAATGTCATAGAACACAATTTGGAGACATGCATAAAATAATAAAGAAAATGTTTAAAAAATATTATATTTTTGGATTTACAGGAACTCCAATATTTAATGAAAATAGTGTTAATCATTCAACAACAGATGAAGTTTTTGGACAAAGATTACATGCATACACTATTGTTAATGCAATTCATGATGATAATGTTTTAAAATTTAAAGTAGACTATATTAAAACTTTTAAAGAAAAAGAAGAATTGGAAGATAAAAATATTAAAGATATAGATACAGTGTCAGTTTATAGAGATGATAGACATGTTTCAGGTGTCATAGATTATATAATAAAAAATTATGATGCTAAAACAAAAAGAATTGGTGGAGATAAATCAAAAGGATTTAATAGCATATTAGCGGTTGAATCAATAGCTATGGCTAAAAAATATTATACAGAGTTTAAAAAGAGAAATAGTAATTATACTTTTGCTACAATATTTAGTTATTCACCTAACGAAGACGAAAATGATGCTACAACATTTAATGATGATGACTTTGATACTAATAAATTAGATAAAAGCAGTAGAGATTTCTTAGAAGGAGCGATAGCAGATTATAACAAAGAATTTGGAACAAATTTTGACACTTCAAGTGAGAAATTTTCTAACTATTATGAACATGTATCAAAATCAACAAAAGAGAAAAAAGTAGATATACTAATAGTTGTAAATATGTTTTTAACAGGATTTGATGCTCCTACTTTAAATACATTGTGGGTTGATAAAAACCTTAAATATCATGGATTAATACAAGCATTTTCAAGAACTAATAGAATATACAATTCAGTTAAAACTCATGGTAATATAGTGTGTTTTAGACCGTATTTATCTAAAAATTTAGATGATGCTATTAGCTTATATGGAGATGCAGATATAAAAGAATTAGTTACATTAAAACCATTTAATGACTATTATCAAGAATACATAAAACAAATAAAAGAATTAAAAGAAAATTTTCCATTAAATGAAGAAATAAAAGGTGATGAAAAAGTAAAATCATTCTTAAAATTATTTGGGAAAATATTAAGATTAGAAAATATTTTAACTTCATTTGATGAATTTGAAGAATCTGATAAATTAAGTGATTTTGAAGGACAAAATTATAGAAGTAAATATATAGATTTACGTCCAAAATCAGAACATGATAAAGAGTACATTAATGATGATATAGTGTTTGAAACTGAATTAATATCACAAATAGAAGTAAATATAGACTATATATTAAAATTAGTTGAAGAATACAAGAAAACTAAAAATAAAGAGATACTTGCTAAAATTGATAGTAGTATAGATTCAAGTTTAACACTAAGAAGCAAAAAAGATTTAATACATCAATTTATAGAAAAAGATACTTCGGTAAATTGGCATGAGTTTATTATTGAAAAGAAAAATAACGAATTAGAAGAAATTATAATTCAAGAAAATTTAAAACCAGAACTTACAAAAAATCTTTTAGAAGATTCATTTAGATACGGTGAAATATTAACAGAGGGCAAATCAATAGATAAATTGTTACCAGAAAATATATCTATAAGACAAGGTAGAGGTAAAAAGAAAAAAATAGTGGTTGATAAATTATTAGAATATTTTGAAAAATTTATGGGAATTTTTTAAGATTTGGGGATTTTGCGATAATTCAGCTAAAAAGAATTGGGGATTTTGCGATTTTGTGCTATAATAATCTAGAGGTGGTATTATGATTTTTAAAAGAAAAATATACGATAAAATGCTAAAATGGAAACAAGAATTTAATGGGAATACGGCTTTACTTATAAAAGGAGCTAGAAGAATTGGAAAATCTACCATAGTTGAAGAATTTGCTAAAAATGAATATGAAAGTTATATAAATATTGATTTTTCTATTGCATCACAAGAAATAAAAAAATTATTTTTAGACTTATCAGACCTAGATTTATTCTTTGCAAAATTACAATTATTAATGAATACAACATTAATTGAAAGAAAATCTGTTGTAATATTTGATGAAGTACAGCTTTATCCTTTGGCAAGACAAGCTATAAAACATTTAGTTAAAGATGGTAGATATGATTATATTGAAACAGGGTCTTTATTGAGTATAAAGAAAAATATAAAAGATATATTAATCCCAAGTGAAGAAACAAGAATAAATATGTATCCAATGGATTATGAAGAATTTATGTGGGCTTTTGGAAAAGATATTAATATGACAGAGAAATTTTTTAAAGAACAAAAAAAATTAGGTGATGATATAAATAGAAAACTCATGATGGATTTTAGAGTATATATGTTAGTTGGTGGCATGCCACAAGCAGTATTAGAATATATTAAAACAAATAATTTTATGAAAGTTGATAACATAAAAAGAAATATTTTAGAATTATATTTAGAAGATTTTAGAAAGATTGACCCAAGTGGGAGAGCAAGCTTAATATTTTCAAATATTCCAGCACAATTAAATAAGAAATCTTCAAGATATAATGTATCTAGTGTTTTACCTAATTATAGAGCTCAAGATATAGAAAATATTATAGAGGATATGAAAGATAGTATGACTATAAATATATGCTATAACATAGATAATCCAGATATTGGTATGAATTTTACTAAAGATATAAATAAATATAAGATGTTTTTATCTGATACAGGTTTATTTGTAACATTAGCATTTATGGATAAAGATTTTACAGAAAATGAAATATATAAAAAATTTATTAGTAATAAATTATCAACAAATTTAGGTTATGTATATGAAAATGCTCTTGCTCAAATTTTAAAGGCTAATGGTAATGAATTGTTTTATCATACAATGAGAAGTAAAACCTCAAATCATTCTTATGAAGTTGATTTTATTATTTCAAAACAAAATAAGATTTGTCCAATTGAAGTTAAATCATCAAATTATATTAGACATGCTTCATTAGATTATTTTATAGAAAAGTATTCAAAAAAGATATTAAATAAATATTTAGTATATACAAAAGATTTTAAAAAAGAAAATAATATACTTATGATACCTATTTATATGGCAATGTTTATATAGGGTAGATAAGTAAAAATTAAAAAATATTAAGGTAATTATATATTTAAAGATAGTAAATTAGAAATATCAGTTAAAGTAACAAATGATGGCAAAACGGTATAGTTAAATTGCTGAGAATTATATTTATTTGTAAGTTGTAATAGTA